>CAJLWS010000074.1 GCA_905210385.1 uncultured Eubacteriales bacterium
TACCTCCACCCGCCGCTCCATGTTCCGGGTCATAAAGTCCGCCGAGGAGATATACAGCAGTTCCTCCTGATCCCGGCCGAACAGGTAGATCCGGGCGTGCTCCAGGTAGCGGCCCACGATGCTGGTGACCTGGATGTGGTCGGTCTCCCCCTCCACCCCCGGCAACAGGCAACAGATTCCCCGGACGATCATCTCCACCCGCACGCCGGCCTGGGATGCCTGGCGCAGCCTCAGGATCAAGTCCAGATCGGTGACCGAGTTGAGCTTCAGGAAGATGTAGCCCCGGGGTCCCTTGGCGATCTCCCGGTCAATAAGATCTGACAGGCGGCTTTTCAGGCTGTGGGGCGCCACCATTAGATGCTGATACTCCCCTTCCAGGTTGCCAATGGCCAGGTTTTTGAAGAACTCGGTGGCGTCCGCCCCGATACCGGGATCGGCGGTGATATAGGACAGGTCGGTATACTGGGCGGCGGTCTTCTCATTGTAGTTCCCGGTCCCCACCTGGGTGATGTAGGACACCCCGCTGCGGTCCTTCCGGGTGATGAGGCACACCTTGGAATGTACCTTGTACCCTTCAAATCCATAGAGGATCCGGCACCCCGCTTCCTCCAGCCGCTGGGACCAGTCAATATTGTTCTGCTCGTCGAAGCGGGCCCGCAGCTCGATCATCACCGTGACGTCCTTGCCGTTCTCCGCCGCAGCGCACAGGTACTCTACCAGTTTTGCCCTCCGGGCCAGCCGGTAGATGGTAATTTTGATGGAGATGACCTCCGGATCGCTGGCCGCCTCCTTAATCAGGCGCAAAAAGGGCTCCATGCTCTCATACGGGTAGGACAGCAGTACATCTCGGTGCAGTACCTGCCGCAGCACGCTCTCTCCCGGCACCAGATCAGCCGCTGGCTGAGGAACGAAAGAGGGATAGGTCAGGGTGGAGTGCAGGGCGGGTGGTAGTTTGTCCGCCAGGGAGAACACATAACCCATGTCCATGGGGGAAGATGTGGTGTAAACCTGCTCCCGGGTCAGCCCCAGGTGCTGGCAGAAGTAGTCCCGGAACCGGCCGCTCACCTGGCTGCCCAGCTCTAAGCGCACCGGGGCCAGCTTGGTGCGGGAGCGCAGCAGCTTCTTCATCTGGGCCCGGAAGTCCTCGTCCACCTCGAAGGCCTCGTCATTGGGTGTGATGTCTGCGTTCCGGGTGACGCAGAACACCGTCTTTTCCACCACCTCATAGTTGCTGAAGATTTTTTCGATCTGTGAGAGCAGGATGTCCGGCACCTTCACATAGCGCACGTCCGCCCCGGGCAGGAACAACACCTGGGGCAAGGACGCAGGCAATGGGATCACGCCAAATACCTCCCCCCGCTTGTCCCGCAGCAGAGCGCCCACGTGGAGCACCTTGTTGACGAAATGGGGAAAGGGGTGATGGCTGTCCACGATCTGGGGAGACAGGATGGGGTCGATCTCCTGGGCAAAGTATTGCCTGACATACTTCTGCTCCGGCTTTTCCAGCCCCTCCATGGACAGCTCGCACACGCCGTATTCCGCCAGCTGCCGCTGCAGCCCGGCGCACACAGTGTCCTTGCGGGCGATGAGAGGACGCACGGCGTCGTAGATGGCATCCAGCTGCTGCCGGTAGGTCATGCCCGACTTCTTGTCCACCGCCTCATGGTCCATGGAGTCCAGGTCGTGGAGGCTGCCCACCCGGATCATGAAGAACTCGTCCAGGTTGCTGGTGAAGATGGACACGAACTTCAGCCGCTCCAGCAGAGGCACCGATTCGTCGGTGGCCTCTTCCAGCACCCGCTCGTTGAACCGCAGCCAGGACAGCTCCCGGTTCTGGGTGAAGCTCAGTTTTCCCTGGTGATTACTCATGCTCCGCCTCTCCTTCCAGCATGTGCAGCAGATAGCCCTCCCGCACCCCATAGGGGCTGGCGGCAAAGGAGGCGCACCCGTACCGGGTGGCCACCGCCTCCAGGATGGCCATGCCGGGCAGAATGGTATGCAGCCGGTCGGGGGCGGCCTTGATGATGGCGGATACCAAACGTTTGCGGTCGTCCTTGAGCAGTTTGCGCATCTTCTTCAGCCGTTTGCAGGGATAGCCGGCATAGCCCGACTGCTCATCGTAGAGCTCGTCGCTCAGCGCACAGCTGGCCCGGCAGGTACCGCCCACGCCGTACAGAAAGGCGGACTCCTCCATGGGGAAATCCGCGTCCCGCAGCAGGCCGCAGGCGTGGCGGGTAATCTCCTTGAGTTCATCAGGCGTGGGCACCACGTCTCGGACAAACCGGGTGTACATGTTCAGCGAACCCATGGGCAGGGAACAGGCGCACTGGGCCTTCCCCTCCCGGAACCGCACCAGCTCGGTGCTGCCGCCGCCGATGTCCACCATCAGGCCGTCCTGTACATGCAGGGCCTGGAGAGCGCCGGAGTAGTCCAGCAGCGCCTCCTCCTTTCCCGTCAGCACCCGTACCTCCAGGCCGCAGGCCTTCCGGATGGCCTGGACCACCTCCTGGGTATTGACCACGTTGCGCAGGGAGGCGGTGGCAAACACGAAGATCTCCCGGGGCGTCACACTCTCCAGGATCAGCTGGAACTTCCGGAGCACCTCGATGGCCTTCTGGATCCCCTTCTGAGTCAGGCGCTGCTCCTTATCTACATATCCGGCAAGCCCCGCCGCCTGCTTGCTGTTGAGCATCTGCCGGGGCTCCCCATCCACAACCCGGTAGAGCACCAGGCGAATGGTGTTGGAGCCGATATCAATCACTGCGTACATGTTTCCGTCTCCTTTACGCCCTGGCAGAAGGTACAGATCACCGCCCCTCCGCAGCACAGGGCCTATCGTTCCTATGATATAGTAAGGGTGCGCCGAAAAAAGCACCACCATACCTTGGTGACGGCGCTGTAAAATCTGTGTAAAATTTTGCGCCGTCCCCCATTTCTGGGGGGCGGCGCCGCGCTCTATTTCTGATCTGCCCTCTCCCGTTCCTCCAGCCGACCATACAGCTCCATCTCCCCCCGCAGCTTCCGGGCCAGCGACTGGGGAAAGCTGCCGGGCAGGGCCCGCCACATCCAGTTGGTCCCCACCGTAGAGGGTACGTTGATCCTGGCCTCATTGCCCAGCCCCAGCAGGTCCTGGGCCTGCACCACCGCCAGGTCGGCCACACTGGCCCAGATGCCCCGCATCATACCCCAGTGGTAGCCCTCCCGCTTGGTCAGCCGGAGGTATCTTTTGGCCCGCCTCACCGAGGCGACCGGCGCCGTGGCCATCCACCCCTGGATGGTGTCGTTGTCGTGGGTGCCGGTATAGGCCACGCAGTGGGGGGTGTAGCAGTGGGGCAGATAGCCCGATCCGGTGTCCCTGGGATCGAAGGCGAACTGGAGCACCTTCATGCCGGGAAAGCCCGTGTCCTTCAGAAGCTGGTACACGGATTCGGTGAGGAACCCCAGATCCTCCGCGATGATCCGGGGCCGGCCCAGCCGCTTGGCTACGGCCCGGAAGAAGTCCAGGCCCGGGCCGGGCAGCCACGTGCCGTTGCGGGCAGTATCCTCCCCATACGGGATGGCGTAGTACTCGTCAAAGCCGCGGAAATGGTCAATACGCAGCACGTCATACAGCTGGAACTGGAAGGCCACCCGGTCCACCCACCAGCGGTAGCCCTCCTCCTTCATCCGGTCCCACCGGAACAGGGGGTTGCCCCACAGCTGGCCGTCCTCGGAAAAGCCGTCGGGGGGGCAGCCGGCCACCGCCGTGGGCAGCAGGTCCCCATCCATCTGGAACTGCCCGGGGTTGGCCCACACATCAGCGGAGTCATAGGACACATAGATGGGCAGGTCGCCGATGATCTCCACGTGGTGGGCATGGGCAAAGTTCCGCACCTGCATCCACTGGCGGAAGAACAGGAACTGCACCGCCTTCCAGAACACCACGTCCTCCGCCAGCTCCCGCCTGGCCTTCTCCAGGGCCTTTGGACAGCGCAGGCGCAGCCCCTCCGGCCACTGACTCCAGGACACCCCGCCCTGGCTGTCCTTGATGGCCATGAACAGGGCATAGTCCTCCAGCCAGTCCTCATGCACCAGGCAGAAGCGGTCAAAGTCCGTCCGGTTCCCCGCCAGCAGCCGCCGGCAGGCCATGCGCAGCACCGGATAGCGGGTCTGGTACAGCAGTCCGTAGTCCACCCGCTCCGGGTCCGGCCCCCAGTCCAGGTCCCGGTACTCGGACCCCTCCAAGAGCCCCTCCTCCGCCAGCAAATCCAGGTCGATGAAATAGGGGTTGCCAGCGCGGGAAGAGAAAGACTGGTAGGGGGAATCCCCGTAGCTGGTGGGCCCCAGGGGCAGGGTTTGCCAGTAGGACTGGCCCGCCGCCTCCAAAAACAGGATGAACTCCCGGGCCGCTCTCCCCATGGTCCCAATGCCATAGGGGGAGGGCAGGGAAAACACAGGCATCAAGATACCCGCTTGCCGCATCACACCTCACCTCTCTCAAATCAGTCGGACGCTTCCATCAGTCCACGTCCCGCTTGACCGCCACGCTCTCCCCCGACAGCAGTTGGAAGGGGGCAGTCTCATGGACCGGAGGGAGCCTCCGTTCCAGCCTGTCCAGCAGCACATCCGCCCCCCGCTCCGCCATCAGCCGGGTATCCTGGCAGATGGTGGCCAGCCTGGGCACGGAGAACTCCCCCACCGGGATCCCGTCAAAGCCCATGACCGAGATGTCCTCCGGCACCCGGTACCCCCGGTCCCGCAGGGCCCGGATGGCGCCGATGGCCATCACGTCGGACAGCGCGAAGATGGCGGTGAGACCCGGGTTGCGGTCCAGCAGACGCCCCGTGGCGGCATAGGCGTCGGCAAAGGAATACCGGCAGGGCTCGCACTGCCGCTCCCCGTCAAAAGGCAGGCCGTACCGCTCAAAGCTGTTCCGGCAGCCCATGAGCCGTCGGTAGCTGATCTGGGATCCGGACCAGTTTCCACCCAGCACGCCGATCTTCCGGTGGCGGTGGAGCAGCAGGTGGTCCATGGCCCGCTCCGCCGCCGCCGTGTCATCGGTGGAAACGCTGGACAGGTTGCCGTAGCCCAGGGACTGGGCGCAGTTGGTCAGCAGTACGCAGGGTACGCCGATGGGGGCGAAGTCCCGCTGGAAATACTCCAGATCCCCTCCCAGGAACAGGACGGCAGGCGGTTTGTACTCCCGGCATACCTGCAGGGCGAAGGCCACCTCGTTGGCGTCCTCGTCAATATAGGACACCGCCGCGTCCATCCCCCGGTCCTGCAGCCGCAGCTGCGCCTTCTCCACCATCTCGGCAAAGAGCATGTTGCGCGTACCCTTGACGATCACCGAGATCCGCCGGCCCACTTGCTGCTTCAGGTGGCGGGCGTTGCTGTTGGGCTGAAACTGATAGGCCTCCACCACGGACATCACCCGCCGCCGGGTGGCCTCACTCACGTCCGGATACCGATTGAGCACCCGGGACACCGTGGCCACGCTGCAACCGGAGAGCCGGGCAATATCCCTGATCGTCATGGAACCACCTCCTGGGGCCGGGTCACCCCTTCACCGCGCCGGCCACAACGCCCTTGATGATATGCTTCTGGCCCACCAGGTAGACAATGATGATGGGGATGATGGCCAGCATGATGCACGCCATCATGGGGCCCATCTCCACCCGGCCATAGCTGCCCCGGAAGAACTGGATGAGCATGGAGATGGTCTTGTACTTGTCCACGTCCAGAATCAGGGTGGGCAACAGGTAGTCGTTCCAGATCCACATGGCCTCCAGCACCGCCACCGAGATCATGGTGGGGCGCAGCAGGGGGAACACAATGTAGAAATAGGTCTGAATGGGGCTGCAGCCGTCGATCATGGAGGCCTCCTCCATGTCGATGGGCACGCTGCGCATGAAGCCGCAGAACATGAACACCGCCAGGCCCGCGCCGAAGCCCAGGTAGATGATCCACAGCGTCCAGGGGGTGTTCAGGTGCAGGTCATGGGCGGTGGAGGACAGGGTGAACATCACCATCTGGAAGGGCACCACCATGGAGAAGGCGCACAGCAGATACAGGGCCTTGGTGATCTTGTTCACCACCCGGGTGATATACCAGGCGAACATGGAGCAGAAGATGAGAATGGCCAGCACCGAGGTGACGGTGATGAGAACCGTCCACAGCAGGCTTATGAAAAAGCCCTGGGTGTTGACGGCGTTTTCATAGTTGGCAAGCCCCGCGAAGGTCTCCGCGTTGGGTAGCTCAAAGGCGGTGCTGGTGGAGATGGCGCTCTCCACCTTCAGGGAGTTCATGAGCACCATGAAGATGGGGTACATGTAGATGACGCACACGATGGTCATGATGACGCTCCACAGGCGGTGGGAGCGCTGGACGCGTTTCCTCATTGCTGTACCTCCCTCTTGCGGGTGACCCGCAGCTGAATCAGGGCGATGGCCACCACGATCACGCAGAAGATGACGGCCTTGGCCTGGCCGATGCCCCGCCACTGGGGCCCGGAGCGGCCGTAGAAGGTGTAATAGATGTTGTAGGCCAGCAGCTCGCTCTGGTGGGCGGGCTGGCCGCCGGTGAGGGCCATGTTCTGGTCAAAGAGCTTGAAGCTGTTGGTGATGGTGAGGAACAGGCAGATGGTGATGGAGGGCATGAGCATGGGCAGCTTCACCTTCCAGAAGGTCTGCCAGCGGGTGGCGCCGTCGATCTCGGCGGCCTCCACCAGGGTGTCCGGAATGCTCTGCAGGCCGGCCACGTAAATGATCATCATGTAGCCGATCTGCTGCCAGCACATGAGGATCACCAGGCCCCAGAAGCCGGCAGTGGCGTCCAGGGCCAGCAGGGGCTTCTCCAGCAGGCTGAGCACACAGTTGAGCAGAATCTGCCAGATGTAGCCCAGCACGATGCCGCCGATGAGGTTGGGCATGAAGAACACCGTGCGGAACAGATTGGAGCCCTTGATGCCCTTGGTCAGGAAATAGGCCACCGCAAAGGCCAGCACATTGATGAACAGTACCGACACGAAGGCGAACAGCGCCGTGTACCAGAAGGCGTGGACAAAGGTACTGTCGGAGAAGGCCTTCACATAGTTGCTAAAGCCCACCCACGTCCACTGGCTGGTCAGCTTGAACTTACAGAAGGACAAAAACGCGCCCTTCAGGAAGGGGTACAAAAACCCGATGCAAAAGGCGGCGAAGGTGGGCAGCAGGAACAGCCACACCATCCGTTGAATGGGCCGGCGGATCAGACGGCTGCTGAGGGCGGCCGCATCCCGCTTTCTGTGTAATCGCTTCATTCTCTCACTCCTGTTCCGCTTTTATTGTCATGGCGAAAGCTCTTGCCCGAAGGGGTTCGGCCAACAGCTCACGCCACCACAGAGAGTGTACAGGCGGGGCGGGCGATCACGCC
>CAJLWS010000075.1 GCA_905210385.1 uncultured Eubacteriales bacterium
GCCGCAATTGGCGGCGGTCCGCTCTCTTTTTCTATACATAAAATCAGCTTCGCCGGGCAAATTATCCATGCGATGAAAGGAGTGGTGTTATGGGCCTTCCGCCCATTGAAATCCGCAGTGAAATTGGTCCGCTGCGGCGGGTGCTCCTCCACCGGCCGGGCCGGGAGCTGGAAAATCTTATGCCCGAGTATATTGAACGGCTGCTTTTCGACGACATTCCCTACTTGAAAGTCGCCCAGGAGGAGCACGACGCCTTCTGCCATCTGCTGCGGCAAAACGGCGCGGAGGTGGTCTACCTCACCGACCTGGCGGCGGAATCCCTAACTGCTCCGGAAATCCGGGAGCAATTTATCCGGGAATATCTGGCTGAAGCGGGCATTCAAGGGGAAAAGCGTACTGCCAGGATGACCGAGTACTTCCTGTCCATGACCACCAAGGAGATGGTGGAAAAGATGATGGAAGGGGTGCGAAAATCAGATGTGCCAGGATATGGGAAGAAAAATCTCACCGACTACTTGGATGACTACTACCCCTTCGTGCTAGACCCCATTCCCAATCTTTACTTCACCCGTGACCCCTTCGCGGCCATCGGGTCCGGGGTATCCATCCACCGGATGTACTCCGCCACCCGGGGCCGGGAGACCCTGTTCGCCAAGTATATCTTCCAATACCATCCCCAGTATCGGAACGTACCAGTGTACTATGAGCGGGAGGCCAGCGCCACCGTGGAGGGAGGCGATATCCTGGTACTGAGCAGCAAGGTGGCGGCCATCGGCATCTCCCAGCGCACCCAGCCCTGGGCCATTGAACAACTGGCTAAGAAATTACTTCGGGAGGACACCGGCTTTGAGCGGGTGCTGGCCATTGATATCCCCAAGAGCCGAGCCTTCATGCACCTGGACACGGTATTCACCATGGTGGATTACGACAAGTTCACCATGCACCCCAACATCACCGCCGACCTACGGGTGTTCGTACTGGAGGCAGGCCGCAGCGGCCATCTGCTCATCACGGAGGAGCATGGCAGCCTGGAAAGCGTCCTCAGGGAGCACCTGCATTTGGACCGCGTCACCCTCATCAAATGCGGGGGCGGCTCGGTGATCGACGCTGCCCGCGAGCAGTGGAACGATGGCTCCAACACCTTCTGTATTGCCCCAGGCAAGGTGATTGCCTACTCCCGCAACTATGTCACCAACCAGGTCATGCGAGACGCTGGGGTGGAGGTGCTCACCATTCCCTCCTCAGAGCTGTCCCGGGGGCGGGGTGGTCCGCGATGCATGACCATGCCCCTGGTGCGGGACCCGGTTTAACATCATCCCATCTTACTTTGGAAAAGGAGACGCCGCTATGTCTGTCAACATGAAAGGAAAATCCTTCCTCACCCTCATGGACCTGTCCGCCCAGGAGATCCGCTACCTGCTGGACCTGGCTCACGATCTGAAAGCCAAGAAACGTATGGGGATCCACGGTCAGGCCTTGAAGGGCAAGAACATCGTGCTGCTCTTCGAGAAAACCTCCACCCGCACCCGCTGCTCTTTCGAGGTGGCGGCCAAGGAGGAGGGGGGCAACGTCACCTACCTGGACCCGGGCTCTTCCCAGATGGGTAAAAAGGAATCCTTGGAGGACACCGCCAAGGTGTTGGGCCGATTCTTTGACGGCATCGAGTACCGCGGTTTTGACCAGCAGGTGGTGGTCGACCTGGCCAAATACTCCGGCGTGCCAGTGTACAACGGCCTGACCGACCTGGACCACCCCACTCAGATCTTAGCGGACATGATGACCATGGAGGAACATCTCCACAAACCTCTACGGGATTGCAAGGTGGCCTTTGTGGGGGATGTGCGCAACAACATGTCCTACGCCTGGATGTTCGGCTGCTGCAAAATGGGGGTGGACTTTGTGGGTTACGGCCCCCAAGAGCTCATCGACGGCGCGGACAAGTCCATTCTGGCCTCCTGCCAGACGGAGGGAGAAAAGACCGGCGCCTGTATCAAGCTATCGGACAATATCGACGACTTGATGGGGGCGGACGTGCTCTACTCGGACATCTGGGCCTCCATGGGGGAGGAGGAACTGATTCCCCAGCGTGCCAAGCTGCTCGCCCCTTACCGTATTGACGATCAGATGTTGGCGCGCACAGGCAATCCCAATGTCATCTTTATGCACTGTCTTCCCTCCTTCCACGACTTCGAGACCAAGCTGGCCCAGGAGTGGAAGGAGAAAGGGGTGGATATCCGGGAGGTCACTGACGAGGTGTTCCGTGGCCAACACTCGGTGGTCTTTGACGAGGCAGAGAACCGGATGCACACCATCAAGGCCGTATTGGTGGCCACCCTATGAGCGGGCCCGTCAAAGTGGTAGTTGCCCTGGGCGGCAACGCATTGGAGGACAAATCCCTCCCCCCTACCGCTGCCTCCCAGCTTCAGGTAGCGGGACGAACAGCGGAGCAGCTGGCCCAACTGTCCTGCGCGGGGTATGAGCTGGCCATCGTCCACGGCAACGGTCCTCAGGTGGGCCGCATCCTGTTGGCCAGTGAGACCGCTGAGGCGGTCACCCCGCCCATGCCCTTTGATGTGTGCGGCGCCATGAGCCAGGGATATATCGGCTACCATCTCCAACAAACCCTCACCGCCGCCCTGCGCCGCCGGAACCGAAACATTCCGGTGGTTACACTAGTCACCCAGATGGTGGTGGACCCTCACGATCCCGCCTTTCAGAACCCTACCAAACCTATCGGCCCCTTCTATACCCAGGAGCAAGCCCAACAGCTGGAGCGGGAAAAGGGATACACCATGAAGGAAGACTCTGGCCGGGGTTGGCGGCGGGTGGTGCCCTCCCCTAGGCCACAGCGCATCGTGGAGATCGGTACCATCAAAACTTTGTGGGACACCACCGTGTCCATTGCCTGCGGAGGCGGCGGCGTGCCAGTGATAGAACGCGGAGACGGATCTCTGGAGGGTATTGCCGCCGTCATTGACAAAGATTTGGCCGCCTGCCGTCTGGCCCAGGAGATGGGGGCGGATATCCTGATGATCCTCACCGAGGTACCCGCCGTGGCCATTCACTTCGGTCAGCCAGACCAACAGGATCTGGGGGAAACCACCGCCGCTCAGCTGGAGCAGTACGCCGCCCAGGGCCAGTTCGGAGCAGGTTCCATGCTGCCCAAGGTGCAGGCGGCTGTGGACTTTGTACGATCCGCTCCCGGGCGGCAGGCCATCATCACCTCCCTGGACCTGGGGCTGGAGGCCTTGGCCGGTCGGGTGGGTACCCGGGTTACAGGGTAAGGGGGATGGCACTGCATGCGCAAGTTCAAGATGCCCACTGCCTTTACCATTCTGTTTGCCCTCATCCTGACTATGACTCTGCTCACCTGGGTCATCCCCTCAGGCAGCTATGAGTATGACGGGGATGGACAGCCCATCGCGGGCAGCTATCATCGGGTGGAAAGCCCGGGACAACCCATCACCGCTGTACTCACCGCACCCCTGGAGGGTTTGTATGAGGCCATTGACATCGCCGCTTTTATTCTCATGGTGGGCGGCTTTTTAGGTGTCGTGGCAAAAACCGGCGCCCTCGACGCAGGCATTGCCAACATCATTCGGAAGCTCGAAGGCAGGGAAAAACTGCTCATTCCCATCCTCATGTGCGCCTTCGCCCTGGGGGGCACCACCTTTGGCATGGCGGAGGAAACCATTGCCTTTTACCCCCTGGTGCTACCCATCATGGTGGCCGCAGGATATGACGCCCTCACCGGGGTAGCAGTCATCCTACTGGGGGCGGGTGCAGGAGTCATCGGCTCCACCGTCAATCCGTTCGCTACCGGAATCGCTGCGGGCTTTGCCGGCGTCTCTCTGGGGCAGGGCATTGTGCTGCGCCTGCTCATCCTGTTCGCCATGCTGGCCATCTCCATTTGGTTCGTCATGACCTACGCCCAACGGGTATGGGACAACCCAGACCTCTCCCTGGTGGCGGACATGAGGGCCAAAAACACCGCCCATTTTTCCGCCCTGCGCCGGGAGGATATCCGCCTGACCGGTATGCACAAGCTGTCCCTTGCCCTGTTTGCTCTCACCTTTCTGGTAATGATCTACGCTGTCATTCCCTTTGAGGACATGGGCCTGCCCCTGCCTGCACTGGGCTGGTGGTTCCCCGAACTGTCCGCCCTGTTTCTGGGCGCATCCATCCTCCTGGGCCTGTGCTGTGGCCTGGCTGAACGGGAAATCGTAGAGTCCTTCCTATCCGGGGCAGCAGAACTGCTCAGCGTGGCCTTCATCATCGGCGTGTCCCGGGGCATCACCGTCATCATGAACGATGCGCGTATCACGGACACCATCCTGAACTGGGGGGAAACTGCCCTGCGCGGCACCGGTTCCGTGGGTTTCCTGGCCCTGATCTACCTGCTCTTCCTCCCACTGTCTTTCCTCATTCCCTCCACCTCGGGATTGGCCGCCCTGGCCATGCCCATCATGGCCCCTCTGGCCGACTTTGCCGGAGTGGGGCGAGATCTGGTCATCACCGCCTTCCAGTCCGCCTCTGGCTTGATCAATCTCATTACTCCCACCAGCGCAGTTGTGATGGGGGCCTTGGCCCTGGGCCGGATACCCTTTGACCGGTGGCTGCGGTTCACCTGGAAGCTGCTGCTCATCCTGTTCGTGGTTCTGGCCGTCTTCCTGACGGGCTGGGTTCTTCTTCCAATATAGTGCCTAAGTCAAAGCGCGGACGCCATACCACGCTTTGGCCTGTCCGCCCTTCCTCCCTCTATTTACGGAAACCTGGAGGAGCGAGACAGCCTATGGCCGGTAGGTTTACCGGACAACAAAAGGCCAAAGAAAAAGTTGCTAAAACCGCCGCTCACGGTTCTTAGCAACTTTTTTCACGCATCATTTTTATTCTGGCCGGAAAGCTGCATTTGGCAATCGGCCTTTCCCTTCCCGTCACATCTGCAAAACGATACCCACCACTGCGGACAGGCCAATAAAGCAGATAGGATGGAGCTTTTTCAGCGGTGTGTACTGGATCAGCACAAAGATCACCACCGCCAACAAAATAGCCGGCCAATAGAACAGCTGTGTCTTGGTCACGCCATACTCCGGAACCGCTTCCTCGTGGAACATCAGCGCGATTTGAGCCACCTGGAGCATGGCCGTGGTGATCAGGGCCACGGAAGCGGCCCGCAGTCCGTAGAACGCGCCATCCACCACCTTGGACTGGCGGAACCGTTGGAGGAACTTGGCAATGATCAGGATGATGATGATTGAGGGACAGATCAATCCCAGGGTGGCGACCACCCCACCAGGAACTCCCCCGGTGATAAAGCCCACATAGGTGGCGGTGTTTACTCCCATGGGTCCAGGGGTGGACTCTGAAATGGCAATCATATCCGCCAGCTGCCCGGAGGTGAACCATCCGGTACGTTCTCCCAGATCGGTCAGGAAGGGAATGGTGGCCATTCCACCGCCGATGGAAAACAGCCCCACTTTGAAAAACTCCCAAAACAGGCGCAGGTAGATCACTTTCCCTTTCCTCCCCTCCGCAAGCGCACACAAATCCCTACAATACCAGACAGGATCACCAGCACAACCGGAGAGCATACGTAGCCCAGCGCCGCCCCCAACACCCCTGCGGGCATGGGCAGGAAGGCACCTGCGGCGGACAACACCAACACCGCAGCATAGATGATCCGGGTCGGCCAGTCCACCACCGCGCCCCGCATCAGCTTGATCACGCTGGTGAGGATTAGGGCAACCACGCCGGCCCGCACCCCGTTGAACGCATGAATAACCCATTGAATGTGCATGAAATTACTGAGGAACGCGGCGACAATCAAAATAATCACAATACTTGGGAATACCACCCCTAAGGTGGCCACAATCCCGCCTGCGATACCCGCCTGGCTGTTGCCCACAAAGGTAGCTGTGTTTACCGCAATGACACCGGGCGTACACTGGCCCACGGCGTAGTAATCTGCCAGCTGCTCCTCGGTGGCCCACTTCTTCTTTTCCACCAACTCCCGCTGCAGGATGGGGAGCATGGCATAGCCACCCCCAAAGGTACACACGCCAATTTTCGCAAAGAGCAAAAACAGCTCCACAAGCTTGCTCATCCTTCCTCTCCTTCCAAATCTTTCAGCTCCTCCAGCTCCGACAGCCACAGGATGGCCATCGCGTCTGACGGCATTCTCCAGTCGCCCCGGGGGGACAGGGTGAGGGTGCCCACCTTGGGCCCGTCGGGTAGGCAGGACCGCTTGAACTGCTGGGCGAAGAACCGCCGGTAGAAGTTCTCCAGCCACTTGAGGATCACAGCCCTGTCATACCGATCCCCCAGGGCATATTGGGCCAGGCGGAACACTTTTCTGGGGGAAAAACCCCAGCGGATGGCGTAGTACAGGAAGAAGTCGTGGAGCTCATAGGGCCCCACCAGATCCTCTGTGCGCTGGGCAATCTGGCCGTCCTTGGGGGGCAATAGCTCGGGAGAGACCGGGGTGTCCAGGATGTCCCGGAGCACCTGGGCCAGCTGCCCACCCCCATCGTCGGCCACAAAGTTTACCAGATGGCGCACCAGGGTCTTGGGGATGGAGGCGTTCACTCCGTACATGGACATGTGGTCCCCGTTGTAGGTGGCCCAGCCCAGGGCCAGCTCGGACAGGTCCCCGGTGCCGATGACCAGGCCGCCCCGCTGGTTGGCCAGGTCCATGAGCACCTGGGTGCGCTCCCGGGCCTGCCCGTTCTCAAAGGTGACCGAGTGGTCGTCCATGGACTGGCCGATGTCGGCGAAGTGCCGACGCACCGCCTCCCCGATGTTCACCTCCCGGAAGGAGGTCCCCAGCTCCTGTGCCAGCAGCTCGGCGTTGGACCGGGTACGCTGGGTGGTGCCGAAGCAGGGCATGGTCACCGCCAAGATGTCCCGTCGGTCCCGGCCCAGCAGGTCAAAGGCCATGGCGGTAATGAGCAGGGCCAGGGTGGAGTCCAGTCCCCCGGACAGGCCGATGACCGCGCACCGGGCCCGGGTGTGCTCCAGCCGCTGCTTCAGGCCCAGGGCGGCAATGCGCAGGATCTCGCCGCACCGCTCCGCCCGGTCCCTCACATCCTCGGGGACAAAGGGGGTGGGGGAGACATACCGGGTGAGCTTGGTCCGGCCCGGCTCCATCTCGAAATAGTTGGTATACGCATATCTCCCTCCGGTGGGGAAGGTGTTCATGCGTCGGCGCTCATAGGCCAGGCGCTGCACGTCGATCTCGCTGATCGTGAGGCCGGAGGCAAACCGCCGCTCGGCCAGGAGGGTGCCGTTCTCGGCGATCAGGTCGTGGCCT
>CAJLWS010000076.1 GCA_905210385.1 uncultured Eubacteriales bacterium
GCGGCGGCTACAAGGTGTCCGGCGGCCTGCACGGCGTGGGCGCGTCGGTGGTCAACGCCCTGAGCGAATGGCTGGAGGTGCGGGTGCATAAGAACGGCCAGATCTACGAGATGAGGTTCTCCCGAGGAAACATCACCCAGGAGATGAAGGTCATCGGCGACACCGATCATACCGGCACCGAGGTGGTGTTCAAGCCGGATCCGGAGATGTTCGAGGACACGGTGTACGACTATGAGACCCTCCACAAGCGCATGCGGGAGCAGGCCTTTCTCAACGCCGGTGTGCACATCCTCATGGCCGACCGCCGCCCCGGCCAGGAGCAGGAGGAGTCCATGCACTATGAGGGTGGCATCCGGGAGTTTGTCACCTTCATCAACCGGAACAAGACGCCCCTCCATGAGCAGGTCATCTATATGTCCGGCTCCAAGGACGACGCCATGGCGGAAATTGCCCTGCAGTACAACGACAGCTACAACGAGGTCATCGTCTCCTTTGCCAATAACGTCCACACCCCGGAGGGCGGTATGCACGAGGAGGGCTTCAAGCGCGCCCTCACCAACGTGCTCAACGCCTATGGGAAGAAGACCAATCTGCTCAAGGGGGATGATAAGGTCTCCGGCGAGGATTGCCGGGAGGGGCTGACCTGCGTCATCTCCGTGAAGCTGACGGAGGCCCAGTTTGAGGGCCAGACCAAGGCCAAGCTGGGCAACAGCGAGATGCGCACCTTAGTGAACAACGTGGTGTCCGACAAGCTGGAGCAGTTCCTGGAGGAGAATCCCGCCGTGGGCCGAGCCATTTTGGAGAAGGCCATGATGGCCAACCGGGCCCGGGAGGCCGCCCGGCGGGCCCGGGAGTCCATCCGCCGGAAGAACGCCCTGGAGGGGGCAACTCTCCCCGGAAAGCTGGCCGACTGCAACGAGCGGGACCCCGCCCTGACGGAAATCTATATCGTCGAGGGCGACTCTGCCGGCGGCTCGGCCAAGCAGGGCCGGGACTCCCGGTTCCAGGCGATCCTCCCCCTGTGGGGCAAGATGCTCAATGTGGAGAAGGCCCGGGCGGACAAGATCTACGGCAACGACAAGCTACAGCCCGTCATCACCGCCCTGGGCGCCGGCCTGGGGGACGAGTTTGACGACAGCAAGCTACGCTATCACAAGGTCATCATCATGGCCGATGCCGATGTGGACGGCTCCCACATCCGCACCCTGCTGCTCACCTTTTTCTTCCGGTTCATGCGGCCCCTGATCGACCGGGGCTACGTGTACGCCGCCGTACCTCCCCTGTTCAAGCTCACCCGGGGCAAGACCACCCGGCTGGCCTTCTCCGAGGAGGAGCGGGACAGGATCTCCGCCGAGCTGCGGGGAGACAACCCCAGCGCCAAGGTGGACATCAGCCGGTTTAAGGGCCTGGGCGAAATGGACGCCCACGAGCTGTGGGACACCACCATGAATCCGGAGACCCGCACCCTCAAGCGCATCACCATGGAGGACGCGGTGAAGGCGGACGAGATCTTTACCCTGCTCATGGGGGAAAAAGTGGAGCCCCGCCGGGAGTATATCGAGCAAAACGCCTTCAAGGCGGTCAATCTGGACTATTGATGTCTGGGAGAGAAAGGGATTTAGCTGACTATGCCGAAACAACAAGATGAGTATCTGACCCGGGACATCTCCTTTCCCGATCAGAAGATTGTAGAGATCAACCTGGAGCATGAGATGCAGACGGCGTATATCGAGTACGCCATGTCCGTCATCGTGGGCCGGGCCCTGCCCGACGTGCGGGATGGCCTGAAGCCGGTACACCGCCGAATTCTCTACTCCATGTATGAGAGCGGCCTGACCTCTGACAAGCCCTTCAAGAAGTCCGCCACCTGTGTGGGCGACGTGCTGGGCAAATACCACCCCCACGGTGACCAGTCCGTCTATGACGCCCTGGTCCGTCTGGCCCAGGACTTCTCCATGCGCTACCCCCTGGTGGACGGCCATGGCAACTTCGGATCGGTGGACGGAGATCCCCCCGCCGCCTACCGGTACACCGAGGCCCGCATGGCCAGGATCGCCAACGAGATGATGCGGGACATCGACAAGGACACGGTGAACTGGGACCCCAACTTTGACGAGTCCCTGAAGGAGCCCCGGGTGCTGCCCTCCCGGTTCCCCAACCTGCTGGTGAACGGCTCCTCCGGCATTGCCGTGGGCATGACCACCAACATCCCGCCCCACAACCTGCGGGAGGTCATCGACGCCTGCATCTGTGTGCTGGACAACGAGAACGCCACTCTGGACGATCTGATGGAGCACATCAAGGGTCCGGACTTCCCCACCCGGGGGATCATTATGGGCCGGGCCGGGATCCGGGCGGCCTACGCTACCGGCAAGGGCCACATCAAGGTCCGGGCCCGCACGGAGATGGAGGAGTTCGGCAGCGGCCGTACCCGCATCATCGTCACTGAGCTGCCCTACCAGGTGAACAAAGCCCGGCTGGTGGAGAACATCGCCGAGCAGGTGAAGGACAAGCGGCTGGACGGAATCTCCGGCCTGCGGGATGAATCGGATGGCAAGCGGGGCATGCGCATCGTCATCGAGCTGAAGAAGGACTCCAATCCCCAGGTGACCCTGAATCGGCTGTTCTCCCAGACTCAGATGCAGACCACCTTCGGGGTGATCCTGCTGGCCCTGGTCAATGACCAAAAGCAGCCCAAGGTGCTCACCCTCCGGGAGATCCTGGACGAATATATCTCCTTCCAGGAGGAGGTCATCACCCGGCGCACCCGGTACGATCTGAAGAAGGCCCAGGAGCGGGCCCATCTGCTGGAGGGCCTGCTCGTCGCCCAGGACAACATCGACGAGGTCATCCACATCATCCGCACCAGCTATGATGACGCCAAGGAAAAATTGATGGCCCGCTTCTCCCTGGACGACGTCCAGGCCCAGGCCATCCTGGATATGCGGCTGAAGGCCCTCCAGGGGCTGGACCGGGAGAAACTGGAGGCGGAGTACAAGGAGCTGGAGGAGCGCATCGCCTATTTTGAGAAACTGCTCAGCGATGAGGGAATGCTCCGGGGCGTGCTCAAGAAGGAGCTGGTAGAGATCCGGGACAAGTACGGCGACGAGCGCAAGACCGAGATCGGCTTTGCCGAGGACGATCTGGATGTGGAGGATCTCATCGCCGAGGAGCAGTGCGTGTTCACCATGACCGCCGGGGGCTACATCAAGCGCACCAGCGCCAAGGAGTACGCCGCCCAGGGCAAGGGGGGCATGGGCAAGAAGTCCATGTCCACCCGGGAGGAGGACTATGTGAACACGGTGTTTACTGCCTCTACCCACGACTATATACTCTTTTTCACCGACAAGGGCCGGGTGTTCCGCAAGAAGGGCTATCAGATCCCCGAGGCGGGGCGCACCGCCCGGGGCACCAACATCGTCAATGTGCTCCAGGTGGAGGCGGGGGAGAAGGTGTCCGCCATGATCCATACCCAGGACATCACCGACGACGGCCGCTTCCTGGTGATGATCACCCGCAACGGCACGGTGAAGCGCCTGCCGGTGGTCACCCTGAAGAATCTTCGCAACAACGGCCTGCGTGTCATCACCCTGGAGGACGGGGACGAGCTGATGGTGGTGCGGGAGACCGACGGTACCAAGAACATCCTCATCGCCACCCACGACGGTATGGCCGTGTGCTTTGCGGAGACAGACGTGCGGCCCACCGGCCGCTCCTCTATGGGGGTGCGGGGCATCCGCCTGCGCCCCGGGGACTATGTGGTGGGGGCCGCCCGGGCCACCCAGGGCCGGGCGGTGCTCACCATCACCGAACACGGCTATGGCAAGCGCACCCCGGTGGAGGACTATCGAATCACCAACCGGGGGGGCATCGGCATCAAGAACTACGCCGTCACCGCCAAGACCGGCCGGGTGGTGGGCATCAAGGTGGTGGACGGCACGGAGGACCTGCTGCTGGTCACTCAGGCCGGTACCCTCATCCGCACCGACGTGGCCTCCATCCGCCTGGCGGGCCGGGCCACCCAGGGCGTCATCGTCATGCGTCTGAAGGAAGAGGGGGATCGGGTCATCGCCATGGCCCTGGCGGATAAGGAGCCGGACGCCGATTCCACCCAGAGCGCGGAAGAGGCGCGCGGTCAGGAGTAAGGAAGTGTAAGGGGGTATCGAAATGGCCAGAAGAAACATTCGGATCAAACCAGGCCGGACACAGTCCGCGATGGGATTTGTCGTGGGCGTGATCTTCGTTTGCGTCGGGCTGTTTGTGGTGGTCCCCGCCTTTGGCCTGTTCGGCCTGCTCTGGACGGGGATCGCGGTGGCCATCACGGTGGTCAACGGGATGAACGCCTTTGGGAAGAAGGGCGTGCCCACCATGGAGATCTACACCGAGGAGGAAGAGTCAAAACCTGACAGTCAAGAGCACCAGATTTCCACCAATACCCTGGATGCCAAGGGCCGGTTGGAACAGCTGGAGAGCCTGAAGAAAGCGGGGCTGCTCACCCAGGAGGAGTATGACCGGAAGCGGAAGGAGATCCTGCGGAGCCTCTGATCCCTCCCACGGTCAGCGGATGCCTCATACAGATGTTTGAGGAAAACTATGTGGATTTTGCGGAAAACCATGAAAGGAAAACAGGGCGCGGACGGGCCGTTCGCACCCTGTTTTTTCCGGCAAGGCGGGGGAGGGGCCGTGCTTGGTCTAAAATTTTTGGGGAAACCGGACTCAACCGGAGGGAAACCACAGGTTCACTGGGGGAAACTTCCGGTCGGTTGAGTCGCCCATGGAGGTGTGATAGGATGCAGGCATCCAGGAAAAGGAGTGTGGATCCTATGAAGAAACAGACCTTTGGAATGATGATTGCCGGCCTGCGCAAGGAGCGGGGGATGACCCAGCTGGAGCTGGCGGAGAAGATGGGAGTGACCGACAAGGCGGTGTCCAAGTGGGAGCGGGACCTGTCCTTCCCGGACGTCAGCTCCCTGCCCAGGCTGGCGGAGATCTTTGAAATCTCCGTGGATGAGCTGATGCAAGGCCGGGGGAGCGGCCAGGGCCGGACCGCCGGGGAGAAGGCGGGGACGCTGGTGGACGTCATTCTCAAGGGGGTGGCCGCTGCCATGGGCATTGCCGTGACGGTGCTGTCCTTCCTGGAGCGGATCGACACCCAGTCCGCCTTGGGCATGCTGGGCATTGGTTTGGCCTGCCTGGCCATCTCCCAGCTTACCATCACAATCACAACGGAATAAAAAGGAGGCTGTCCCCGTGACAGCCTCCTTTTTGCTCCGTTATGAAAGATGGCGGAGGACCAAGGTGAGCGCCGGCGGGAACCAGGGCGTGTACCACTGAGGGAACGCCTGCAGATCCCGCTGGAGCTCCTCCAGATCGATCCAGCGGACCTGGGCGATCTCCATGGGGTCGGGCCGGACCGGGCCGCTGTATTCCCCCAGCAGTACATGGTCCAACTCATGCTCCGCCAGGCCGTTGGGGAAGGCGGCGCGGTAGAGAAAGGTATCGAGCTCCCGCAAGCGGGCGTTTTTGATACCCAGCTCCTCGTCCAGCCGGCGCTCCGCCGCCAATAGAACCGGCTCCCCCGGCGCGGGGTGGGAGCAGCAGGGGTTGGACCAGAGGCCGCCGCAGTGGTACTTGTCCAGAGCCCGCCGTTGGATCAGCAGCTTGCTCCCGTCCAGGAGAAAGACGGAAAAGGCCCGGTGGAGCAGCCCCTTTCTGTGGGCTTCCTGCTTTTCCATCCGGCCCACCGGGCGGTCCGCTTGATCTACCAGGATCACATCAGGCATAGGAGACGCTCCCTTCCAAAATCGCGTGCCAAAGCAAGCTCTATTGTACCGTCAAAGGGGAGCCGCGTCAATCTTCCTGGCCGCAAAACGGGACGGATTCCGGCGGTGGACAGGAGGGAAGGGTTTGTGTTAGACTATACGGGAAAAATCCATCCCACAGGAGGGAACGACGTGAAGACTGTGACGATCTATACCGATGGCGCCTGTTCCGGAAATCCGGGGCCTGGCGGGGGGGGCACGATCCTGCTGTATGGGGAGCATCGGAAAGAGATGAGCGGGGGAGAGCCAGACACTACCAACAACCGCATGGAGCTCACCGCCGTCATCCGGGGACTGGAAGCCCTGAAGGAACCCTGCCAGGTGGAGCTGTACTCCGACTCCAAATATGTGATCGACGCGCTGGAAAAGGGATGGGCTCGGAGCTGGAAGGCCCGGGGCTGGGTGAAGGGGGATAAAAAGCCCGCCCTGAATCCCGATCTGTGGGAGCAGCTGCTGGCCCTGTGCGATTATCACCAGGTCAACCTCCACTGGGTCAAGGGCCACGCAGAGAACCCTTACAATAACCGCTGTGACGAGATGGCGGTGGCCGAGTGGCAGAAGCTGAAGGGGCAGGGCCCTTGACCCAGAACGCCGCAGGTGCGGCGTACAAGCGTTTTGCCACAGGCAAAACCTTGGCGCAAGGGCGAATTTAGTTCGCCTGCGCAAGTTTGATCCATAGGGGTCCCCATGGGCATGGCCCATGGGGAGACAAGGGCCACGCAGAGAACCCTTACAATAACCGCTGTGACGAGATGGCGGTGGCCGAGTGGCAGAAGCTGAAGAGGTGAAAACCATGAAAATTATAGTTACCGGGTTTGAACCCTTTGGGGGTGAGACCCGCAACCCTTCTGCGGAAGTTGTGGAACATTTGCCGGATACGATTGCCGGGGCGGAGATCGTCAAGCTAATTTTGCCTACGGTGCGGTACGAGGCTCCTCAGCGGGTAGCAGAGGCGCTGGAGCGATACCGCCCGGACGTGGTGCTGTCCATCGGCCAGGCCGGGGGTAGGACGGCGGTGAGCGTGGAGCGGGTGGCCGTCAACCTGGATGACTACCGTATCCCGGACAACGCCGGCAACCAGCCGCAGGAGGAGCCGGTGGTTCCCGGCGGCCCGGACGCTTACCTCACCAATCTTCCGGTAAAGGCCATGGCAGAGGCCATCCGGGCGGCGGGGGTGCCTGCGGAGGTATCCTTGTCCGCTGGGACATTTGTATGCAATCATGTGCTCTACTCCGTGCGGCACTATTTGGAGAGACATTTCCCGGGAATAAGGAATGGGTTCCTCCACATCCCCTATCTGCCAGAGCAGGTGCTGGATAAGCCAGGCCAGCCCAGCATGCCGCTGGAGCTGTCTGTCCGTGGGGTGGAGGCGGCAATCGAAGGGATCGCAAGGACAGGAAAAGGGCGCTGACCGCCATTGATATGCTCCCTCTATGAGAGACAGTGAAATAAAACACTGTCAAACATAGAGGG
>CAJLWS010000077.1 GCA_905210385.1 uncultured Eubacteriales bacterium
CCCTGCCGGTTGAACCCGCCATGACGGCGGTCCCCATCCCGGGGGCGGGGACGCTGCTCACGCTCTTTGTAGTTCTTGGTGTCGATGGTACGGGGGGTGGTGCGCAGGGTCTGGGTGAGCACCTCTCCTTTGTAGATCCACACTTTGATACCGATGCGGCCGTAGGTGGTTGCAGCCTCGGCAAAACCGTAGTCGATATCGGCCCGGAGGGTCTGCAGGGGGATAGTGCCGTCATGGTACTGCTCGGTGCGGGCAATCTCGGCACCGTTCAGGCGGCCAGAGGCCTGCACCTTGATGCCCAAGGCGCCCATGCGCATGGCCCGGCCCATGGCATTCTTCATGGCCCGGCGGAAGGCGATGCGCTTCTCCAACTGCTGAGCGATGTTCTCAGCCACCAACTGCGCGTTGGTGTCGGGGTTCTTTACCTCGACGATGTTGAGCACCACGCTCTTGCCCAGTTTCTTCTCCAGCTCGGCGCGCAGCTTCTCGATCTCCTCGCCGCCCTTGCCGATGACGATACCGGGGCGGGCACAGTGCACATAGATGCGGATCTTGGCATTGTCCCGCTCGATCTCGATCTTGGGCACGCCGGCGGAGTACAGGCGCTTCTTCAGTTCCTTGCGGAGCTTATAGTCCTCAACCAGGAGGTCACCCACTTTCTCATTGCGGGCATACCAACGGGAGTCCCAGTCTTTGATGACGCCCACGCGCAGACCGTGGGGATTCACTTTCTGTCCCATTTACATTGACCTCCTTTTCTCAGCGCTCTTTGACCACGACGGTCACATGGGAAGTTCTCTTGTTGATGCGGTACGCGCGGCCCTGGGCCCGGGGCATGAAGCGCCGGATGATGGGGCCGGGGGTGGCGTAGGTCTCCGCAACGTAGAGCTTCTCGGGATCCATGCCGTGGTTGTTCTCGGCGTTGGCGGCCGCACTCTTGACCAGCTTGGCCAGAGGCTCGGCGGCGGCTTTGGGGGTCAGGGCCAGAATGGCGCTGGCCTGTGCCACGCTCTTTCCGCGGATCAGGTCGCACAGGATGCTCACCTTACGGGGAGAGATGCGGATATATCTCAGTGTCGCTTTCGCTTCCATTTTGCTCTCTCCTCCTTACTTACCGGTCTTGCTGCCCGCATGGCCCTTGAAGGTGCGGGTAGGGGCGAACTCGCCCAGCTTGTGGCCCACCATGTCCTCGGTGATATACACGGGCACGTGCTTGCGCCCGTCGTGGACGGCGATGGTGTGGCCCACGAAGGCAGGGAAGATGGTGGAGGCACGGCTCCAGGTCTTCAGTACCTTCTTCTCGTTCTTCTGGTTCATCTCATTGACCCGCTTCAGCAGCTCGGGGGCGCAAAAGGGGCCTTTCTTGATACTTCTGCTCATCTCTCACTGCCTCCTTACTTCGCGTTGCGGCGCTTGACAATGAACTTGTCGTTGCGGTTCTTGGTCTTGCGGGTCTTGTAACCCATGGCGGGCTTGCCCCAGGGGGTCACGGGGCCGGGACGGCCCACAGGGCTCTTGCCCTCGCCGCCGCCGTGGGGATGGTCGTTGGGGTTCATGACGGAGCCGCGGACGGTGGGACGCCAGCCCATGTGGCGCTTGCGGCCGGCCTTGCCGATGTGGATGTTGGCCCAGTCGGTGTTGCCCACCTGGCCGATGGTGGCCCGGCACTCCTCATGGACCAGGCGGACCTCGCCGGAGGGCAGGCGGATCTGGGCCATGCCGTTCTCCTTGGCCATGAGCTGGGCAGCGGCGCCGGCGGAGCGCACCAGCTGGGCGCCCTTGCCGGGGTGCAGCTCGATGCAGTGGATCATCTCGCCCACAGGGATCTTGGAGATGGGCAGGCAGTTGCCGGGCAGGATGTCGGACTCGGGACCGGTCATGATGATATGGCCGGCCTTCAGCCCGACGGGGGCCAGAATATAGCGGCGCTCGCCGTCCTCGTACTCGATGAGGGCGATGTTGGCGGAGCGGTTGGGGTCGTACTGCAGGTTGATGACCGTGGACTTCCCCTCTTTGTCCCGCTTGAAGTCGATGATACGGTACTTGCGCTTGTTGCCGCCGCCGCGGTGGCGCACGGTGATACGGCCATAACTGTTGCGGCCGGCGCTCTTCTTCAGGGTCTCCAGCAGGGAGCGCTCGGGCTTGGCCTTCTTGTCGATACCCTCGAAGGCGGACACAGTCATGTGGCGGCGGGAGGGCGTTGTGGGCTTATAGGTTTTAATCGCCATTTCTCGTTACCTCCTTACACCATGCCTTCAAAGAACTCGATGGACTTGGAATCCTCGGTCAGGGTGACCATGGCCTTCTTCCAGCTGGCCCGGCGGCCAGCTGGGTAGCGGCCCAGCCGCTTGGCCTTGCCGTACATGTTCAGGGTGTTCACCTTGGCCACTTTCACACCGAAGATCTCCTCCACCGCCTTGGCGATCTCGATCTTGTTGGCGTCCTTGGCCACCTCAAAGGTGTACTTCTTATAGGTGGCGGCCTCCATGGACTGTTCGGTGACGATGGGGCGCTTGATGATGTCGTAAGCGGTCTTCATTACGCGAACACCTCCTCGATGGTGGCCAGGGCGGCCTTGTCCACGATCAGCTGATTGGCGTTGACAATGTCATAGACATTGATCAGGTTGGCGGGGGTGGTCACCACGCCCGGGATATTCCGGGCAGACTTCACCACGTTGGGGCAGCCGGTGACCACCACGGCCTTGCCGGCGCCCACGCTGTTCAGGAAGGTCTGGAAAGTCTTGGTCTTGATCTCGTCCATGCTCAGGCCATCCACCACCAGCACGCTGCCTGCGGCAGCCTTGGCGGACAGGGCTGACTTCAGGGCCAGGCGCCGCACCTTCTTGTTCAGGGTGTAGCGGTAGGAGCGGGGCTTGGGGGCAAACACGATGCCGCCGTGGGTCCACTGGGGGGCCCGGGTGGAACCCTGACGGGCGTGACCGGTGCCCTTCTGTCTCCAGGGCTTGCGGCCGCCGCCGGACACCTCGGCGCGGGTCAGGGCGGACTGAGTGCCCTGACGGCAGTTGGCCAGGTGGTTCTTGACCACGTCATGGACCACATACTGGTTGGGCTCAATGCCGAAGACGGCCTCGGAGAGCTCGACCTCGCCGATCTGCTTACCGGCCATATTATAAAGGTTCGCTTTAGGCATTTGTCATTCTCTCCTTTCTCACTTGTTACGCGCAGAGGCCTTCTGCGGGTTGACACGGGCAGAAGCCTTCTGCGGGTTGACGCGGCCGGAGCCCTCGGGGCCCTTCTTCTCGGCCAGCTTCTTCACGCTGGAGCGCAGGGCGACCACGCCGCCCTTAGGACCGGGAACCGCACCGCGCACGGCGATAACGCCCAGCTCCTCATCCACCTGGATGACGTCCAGGTTCATCACGGTGACCTGCTCGTTGCCCATCTGGCCGGCACCGATGTGTCCCTTGAACACCCGGGAGGGGTCCGTGCTGGAACCCAGAGAACCGGGGTGGCGGTGGACAGGGCCGGAACCGTGGGTCTCCTTCAGACGGTGGGCGCCGCAGCGCTTGATGGCGCCCTGGTAGCCCTTGCCCTTGCTGATGCCGGTGATGTCCACCCGGTCGCCGGGGGTGAACACGGTGGCGGTGATCTCATCGCCCACGTTCAGGTCGGCGGCATTGTCCAGCTTGAACTCCTTCAGAACCCGAAGGATCTTTCCGGACTTCTTGCTGTGCCCTACCTCAGGCTTGCTGAGCTTCCGCTCGGGGACTTCCTCAAATCCCAGCTGGACGGCGGTGTAGCCATCCTTCTCCTCGGTCTTCTTCTGCACCACGGTGCAGGGGCCCGCCTGGATGACGGTGACCGGGATGACCTTGCCGGCCTCATCGAAGAGCTGGGTCATGCCCACCTTCTTGCCGATAATGGCCTTTTCCATGTGTATTCCTCCTTAATAAGGTTATTGGTCGGGAGAGTTACCCATTGGGCTGGTATTGCTCTCGCGACTTGACCCGTCCGCCTCAAAACGCGGCGGACCGCGGTACTTCCTCGTCACAAAGTCCGCTGCGCTTCGTTCCCCCAGGTGCGGGAAAAACTTCGCTGCGCTACCTTGTTCCTCGTCTCCAAATCAAACCCGCTTCGCCGGGCTTTGATTTGGCAAATGAGTTCGTTGCGTGAGGCCCGCTTTTCAGTTCGCCTCTGGCATCACGCTTCGCCTGTTCGCGACGGCTCAGACGCTTACAGCTTGATCTCGATCTCCACGCCGGCAGGCAGCTCCAGGCTCATCAGGGCCTCCACGGTCTTGGCGGAGGGCTTGACCACGTCGATCAGGCGCTTGTGGGTGCGGCGCTCGAACTGCTCACGGCTGTCCTTGTACTTATGAACAGCGCGCAGGATGGTGACGACCTCCTTCTTGGTGGGCAGGGGGATGGGGCCGGAGACGGTGGCGCCGCTGCGCTTGGCAGTGTCCACGATCTTCTCGGCGGCCTGGTCGATGAGCTGGTGGTCATAGGCCTTCAGGCGAATGCGGATCATTTCTTTCTGTGCCATTTTGGGTTTTCCTCCTTAAAACATACGAAGTTGACGATTGGTGGGCCGGGGAGCGGCCCGCTGTCCTGTCACATGCCCGGCGGCATGCTTCTTCGTACGGTGAGAGATTTTCGTCCACGCTTTCGTGCGTATCATTCCGGGCCATGAATAAAACCGGCGCAACAGCTGGCCGGTTTCACCCACCCCCGGCGATCTACGCCGCGGAAGAGTCTCTCAGCCGCCCGATTGTCGGACATACTCCGCGGAAGTTACCTCGTTTTCCGAGCAATCTCCCGCCTCATCGCAGTGCGCCCACACAGGCGCTCGATTATTGTACAACAAAGCCCCCTCCCAAGTCAAGCACTTTTTCTTCTGGCGGTTCAAGTTTTTTCAACGGTTTTGCGCCCCCACAAAGTCTTGTGGTTGTATGGTTTTCACAGCACAAATTTTTCTCTCTTCCCTCTTGACGGCGGGACCGGTTTGGGGCACAATCAAGGCAAACCATACCTGCAGAGAGGAGCTTCTCCATGAAAAAACCTGTTGCCATCCGGGACTTTCTGTCCTTTTCCTTCGTCAGTAACCCCGCCTGGTCTCCTGATGGGAGCCTGTGCGCCTTTGTGGTGCAGCAGGCGCAGGAGGCGGAAAACCGCTATACCGGCGACCTCTATTTGTATGAGGCCTCCTCCGGCGCCGTGCGCCGCCTCACCGCCCTGGGGGACGCCAAGAGCTACTGCTGGACTCACCAGAACACCCTGCTCTTCCCCGCCGCCCGGGACAAGGTGGACCGGGACGCCGTGGAGGCCGGGGAACTGCGCACCGTCTACTACGAGATCAGCCCCGCCGGCGGCGAGGCGGTGAAGGCCTTTACCCTGCCCGTAACCGCCACCGGCCTGAAGCAGCTGGAGGACGGCCGCTTCCTGGTGTCCGCCCGCCACGACCTGAACTACCCCGGTCTGAAGGGCCTGTCCGGGGAGGAGCGTGCCAAGGCCCTGAAGGAATACAAGTCCCCCGCCGCCGAGGTGTTTGAGGAACTGCCCTTCTGGAGCAACGGCATGGGGTACACCGGCGGGAAACGCAGCCGGCTGTACCTCTATGACCGGAAGAAGGACAAGCTCACCCCCATCACCAAGCCCGATTGGGACGCCTCCCTGTCCCACGCCGCCCACGGCAAGGTGGTCTTCAAGGGCGGGCCGTGGAAGGATGTGGCCCCCTTTTACAGCGGGCTGTACGTCTACGACCTGGCTACCCGAAAAACCACCTGCGTGCTCAGGCCAGGCAAGCTGAAAACCGGCCCCGCCGTCCTGCTGGACGAGAGCACCCTGCTGTTGGCCGCCACCTACGGCGAGAACTACGGCACCGAGGAGTACTGCCAGTTCTACACCGCGGACATCGCCACCGGCAGGCTGGCCAAGCTGGCCGATTATGAGGCGTCCATTGGCTACTCCACCGTGGGCAGTGATGCCCGCCTGGGAGGAGGCCGGGGCTTCAAGCCGGAGGGAGATCAGTTCTGGTTTATCTCCACTGTGGGCGACCAAGCAAACCTGATGACCATTGACCGTCAAGGCCACATCGCCACCTGCTATGGCAGAGGCGGCAGCGTGGACAGCTTCGACGTGAAGGACGGCAAGGTGGTCTTTGCCGGGCTCCAGAGCCAGGGGCTCACCGAGCTGTTTGACGGGGATGGCAACCAGCTTACCCACTTCAACGACCACTACCTGGCTGAGCATGATGTCTGCGCACCGGAGTATCACTCCTTTACCGCCTCCGACGGCTTCGAGATCCACGGCTGGGCCATGAAGCCCCACGGATACCGCAAGGGCAAGCAATACCCCGCCATCCTCCACATCCACGGTGGCCCCCGCACGGTGTTTGGCGATGTGTTCCATCACGAGATGCAGATGTGGGCCGGAGCGGGCTACTTCGTGTTCTACTGCAACCCCCGGGGCAGCGACGGCCGGGGCAACGAGTTCGGCGACATTTCGGGAAAATACGGCACCGTGGACTACGACAACCTGATAGAGTTTCTGGACGAGATGCTCAAAGCCTATCCCCAGGTGGACCCCAAACGGGTTGCCGTGGTAGGAGGCAGCTACGGCGGCTTCATGACCAACTGGATCATCGGACATACAGACCGGTTCCACGCGGCGGCTTTGCCGCCGCCTGCGCCCAGCGCTCCATCGCCAACTGGGTGTCCTTCGAGCACACCACCGACATCGGCTACTTCTTCACTCCCTCTCAGATCGGCGCCACCACCCGCACCGACGTGGAGAAGCTGTGGCGGCACTCTCCCCTGAAGTACGCCCCCAACGCCAAGACCCCCACTTTGTTCATCCATTCCGAGGAGGACTATCGCTGCTGGATGAGCGAGGGGTTGTCCATGTTCTCCGCTCTCAAGCGCAACGGCACCCCCACCCGGCTGGTCCTCTTCCACGGGGAAAACCACGAGCTGTCCCGCTCGGGCAAGCCCCGTCACCGCCTGCGCCGGGGGCACCAACGCCGTGGGCGACGCGTTCCACTACATTCGGGACGGCTACGCCGAGGTCATGCTCTGCGGCGGCACCGAGGCCTCCATCACGCCCATGT
Organism: uncultured Eubacteriales bacterium; assembly: GCA_905210385.1. Lineage (GTDB taxonomy): Bacteria > Bacillota > Clostridia > Oscillospirales > Oscillospiraceae > Enterenecus. The sequence goes on from CAJLWS010000077.1 coordinate 7,071, forward strand.
CCATCGGCGGCTTCACCTCCATGAAGGCCCTGACCCAGAATCCCGATCCCAAGCGGGCTTCCATCCCCTTTGACGCGGAGCGCAGCGGCTTCGTCATGGGCGAGGGGGCAGGCGTTCTCCTGCTGGAAGAACTGTCCC
>CAJLWS010000078.1 GCA_905210385.1 uncultured Eubacteriales bacterium
ACTGAACCTGGACGGTTTTAAATGATACCCTTATGCGGCCGGGCCCTTTGCCGCGGGGCGCAATTGTTCAGGATCGTGCTTCCGGAAAGGTGAGGATGATGGTCAGCCGCCCATCCCGGAACCGGGCCTGGATGGTCCCGCCCATGCGCTCGGTGAGCAGCTTGGCGATGGACAGCCCCAGCCCGGTGGCGTGACGACCCGCCTCCACGGTGTAGAACCGGTCGAACAGCCGGCCGGCGGACACTGCGTCCAGCCCCGGGGCGGTGTTGGAAAAGGACAGGGCGCCCGTTTCCTCCAGCGACACTTGGAGGTCGCCGCCGCTGTATTTCAGCGCGTTGCTGATCAGGTTGCTGAGGACCCGGCTCAGGCTACCCCGATCCAGCGGCCGTATCACCGGCCCCTCCGGCAGGGCCACTTGGGGCTGGATACCCCGCTGCTGAAAGGCACCGTAAAAGGAGAGCAGGCTCTCCTCCAGCGCTCCCCGCAGGTCCACCGGCTCCCAGGCGGCCTCCGGAAGGGAGACGGTCACCGAGTAGCGAAAGAGCTCCTGGGTGAGCTCCTTCATGGCCTCCACCCGTCCCTCCACCTGGGAGAGGTACCGCCGGATCTGGGGAGAGGCGTCCTCCCGGCGCAGCAGCTCCAGATAGCCGCAGATGGCGGTGAGGGGGGTGCGCAGGTCGTGGGAGAGGTTGGTCACCGCCTCTTTCAGCTCCAGATCTCCCCGCTGGAAGCGGCGGCGCAGATCCCGCAGCTGGCGCAGCTGGGCGTTGAGACTATCAGCCAGCTCCCGCATGGCCCCGTCCCGGCAGGGCAGGTCCAGCAGAGTGTTGGTGTCGGTCTCCAAGCGCTGGGCGAAATCCCGGGCCAGGGCCCGGGCGGCGGCGCGCATCAGCAGTACCTTCATGGCCAGCGCGGCAACGGCGCACAGCAGCAGGGCAACAGCCATCCACAGCCAGAATTCCATCGGGCACCCTCCTTGAGCGGAAATCAGAAAACGGGACGCCCGGACCTCCGCCAGCGGCGGGAGGGCCGGGGAAAGGGAGAAACGGCGTCACTTGATGTCCTTGCGGCGGAAGAGCAGCAGGCCTGCCAGGGTGGCCGCCCCGCCGATGACCGCGGAAGACAAGGGAAGGAGCCAGGGCCGGACGTGTTCGGTCAGGGAGCCGGAAATCACCTGGATACTCTGTCCACCGGGGGTGGCGTCCAGCAGGAATTCGTATGCCGTCCGCCAGAAGCCGCCCACGTAGCCGGGGTTCTCAATGGTTTGGGTCACCATCTCGCCGGAAGGGAGAATGGTGGTCATGGGATAGTATTCCGGATTCATTAACACCCCGTAGAGTGCAATACCGATGATCAGAAGGCCCAGGGCTATCAAAAGGCAGGCCACTGCGCTGGCCGCCTTTCTGGAGCACAACATGGAGACCAGGGTGAACAGGGCGGCGTAGGCAAAGGCCAGTAAGAAGGAGATGGCGGCGGCGAAGGCAATTTCCGCCGCTTCCAGCCCTCCGTCCCCCAAAATCAGCCGACGGACCAGCCCCACCGCGAGGGAGACCGCGCACATGACCCAGCCAGCCCCCGTGCATATCGTCAGGTTGGACAGGTAGACGGCGCAGCGGGTGTGCCCGGCGATGAACTTATTCCGGATGGTCCCATCGCTGTGCTCCACCCCCAGGAACAGGGAGCAGAATACCGCCAACGCCAGACCCAGAAACATCACATAGCCCAGCGGGTGGTTCCCCATCACCATCTCGGTCTCCCCGCCGGGGCCGGAGAGGGTGACGGTGGTGGTCACGAAGTTGGAGCAGACCACCGTGGCCGCCAGGCAGCCCCAGAACACCCAGCTCAGCCGCAGCCGCATCAGCGCCGCGCTCATCAGCTTACTCATGGCCGTCACCTCCCAGCAGGTTGACGTAGTAGCTCTCCAGGCTCTCGTCCCGCTCCTGGATGGAGAGAATCTCGCAGTTCTCCCCGGCCAGGGCGGCGGCCAGATGGGTGACGTTGGGGGAGGCGTAGAGGTCGGCCATGCTATCCGACCAGATGGTGTACTCCACTCCCATGCCGTCCAACACCCGGGTGAGGGCGGCGGTGTCGGTGACCTTCAGGCGCACACACTTGCGGCAGGCCGCCTCCAGCTCCTGGGCGCTGATCTCTTTGAGCAGGCGGCCGCCGTCAATGAAGCCGTAGTGGGTGGCCAGCCGGGACAGCTCATCCAGGATGTGGCTGGAGATGAGCACGGTGATCTGCCGCTCCCGGTTCAGCCGCAGGATGAGCTCCCGGATCTCGATGATGCCCTGGGGGTCCAGGCCGTTGGCCGGCTCGTCCAGCACCAGAAAGTCCGGGTCCCCCGCCAGGGCCACGGCGATGCCCAGCCGCTGGCGCATACCCAGGGAGAAATGCTTGGCCTTCTTCGCTCCGGTGCCCTCCAGTCCCACCAGGCGCAGCAGTCCGTCAATGCCCTCGTAGGAGGGCAGGCCCAGCACCCGGTACTGCTGTCTCAGGTTGTCAACCGCCGTCATATCCCCGTAGATGGACGGGGTCTCCACCACCGCGCCCATCCGGCGGCGGGCCTGGGCGATGTCCCGGTTCCGGCTGCTCACCCCGTAGAGGGTATACTCCCCGGATGTGGGGGCCTGCAGGCCGCAGATCAGCCGGATCAGGGTGGTCTTGCCCGCCCCGTTGCGGCCCACCAGACCGTAGATGGCGCCTCGGGGCACATGCAGGGACAGCCCGTTCAGGGCCTGAAAGTGCCGGTAGGACTTGGACAGGCCGTGGACGGAAAGGACAGTTTCCATAACCAATACCTCCTTGCTTTGCTGGGGACAGGATATCCCAAAGGGGTAAAGAGGGCGGTAAAGGAAAGGGTAAAGAATTGGGAAAGATTTTGTCCCGCGGAGGGATGGCGGAAATAGGGATGTGCTGTGGACCGGGGCGGACGCGTTTGCAAGTTTGACTTGGGGGGAGGCCGCCCTATTCCCAGGCCAGCCGGAAACCGATGCCCCACACCGCCTCGATGCAGTCCCGGGCGCACGCCTCCCGGATCTTCCGGCGCAGGTTGCTCACGTGGATCTTCAGGGAGCTCTCGGTGCAGTCCGGGGTGTCGGCGCTGATCCGGTCCAGGATGACCGATTTGGCGATGGCCTGGCCGGCGTTTGCCATGAGCAGCTTGAGAATGGCGTACTCCGTCTTGGTGAGCCGGACGGGAGTGCCCTCCACGGTGAGGGCGTGGGCGGCGGTGTCCAGCCGCAGGCCGCCCACGGTGAGTACGCTGGAGCGGGGCTGGGCGGCGTGGACGCGCAGCTGGGCGGCGATCCGGGCCAGCAGCTCCCGGGGCTCAAAGGGCTTGGTGACATAGTCCACCGCCCCGTCCAGCAGCAGCCGGACCTTGTCCTCCACCTCCACCTTGGCGCTGACCACGATGACCGGGATGTCCTGGATACGGGGCAGCACCTCCTCCCCGGACAGGCCGGGGAGCATCAGGTCCAGCAGGATCAGGTCGGGCCGGTGCCGGGAGAGCAGGTAGAGGGCCTCGGTGCCGGAGTAGGCCCGCAGCACGCCGTAGCCCTCCTGGCGCAGCAGTTCCTCCAGCATGTCGCCGATGGGCTGGTCGTCGTCGATGACCGCGATGGTTTTCATCCAATGTTCACCTCCGGGAGAAGGGCGGCAAAGCCGATGGACCTTGCCGCCTGGAACAGGGATTGGGGAACCGGATCATTTTTTCAGCTTGTCCAGGATGGCCTGCTCGATCTTATCCCCGTATTTCATACCCAGGATAAAGACAGCGATGCCCGCCGCGCCGATGAGCGCCATCCCCCAGATGGGGATGTCCAGGGCGGAGCCGCCCACGGCGGAGGCCACCAGCAGGCCCCAGGGGCGGGCCAGCAGGCAGAGCAGCAGGAAGCGCTTCCAGGAGATCTCGCTAAGCCCGGCCAGAATACACAGAAGGTCATCGGGGAAGAAAGGAAAGAGGAAGGCCATGAGCAGGAACACGTCCTGCTTGCGGCGGATGACGTCCAGATACTTCTCCGACAGCTTTTTTCCCACCAGCTGGCTGGCGAACTTCTGCCCAAGAACCCGGGCTAGGGCGAATACGATCATGGAGCCCAGGACCACCGCTCCCCAGGTGAGCAGGAAGGCGGGGACCATGCCGAAGAGCACGCCCCCCACGACGGCGGTGATGTTGCTGGGAATGGGGGCGATGACCACCGATACCAGCTGCACGCCGAAGAACACCAGATGGGACCATGGGGTGCTGGCCTGGATGTAGGCCTCCAGCTTTTCCTGGGAGGAGATGGCGTCGAAGAAGCCGGTGGCGAAAAGGGCCAGCACGATGGCGGCCAGGATGGCGATGGCCAAAACCCAGAGCAGGATGGTACGTTTGCGTTCACTCACGGTGGATGCCCTCCAAGGATTTACAGGTTGAGGACAGTGTAGCAGAAAAACGGCGAGAGGGAAAGAAAGAAGGAAATAAGATTTCTTTAAGAATCGCGAAAAGCATGGGGGTCAGTTTAGCCGGAAGGGGTCGGCCAAGCTGCCGGAGCCGCCGGCGATCTCGGCTCCGCAGATCTCCAACACAGGCCGGACCACCCGGGATACCTCGGCGGCACCGAAGTAAAGGTGCCCGTCCCGGGCGGCATAGCGCACCAGGGTATCTGATGGACAGTAGGGGGTTTCCAGCCAATAGTCTCGGCCAGAGATGTCCTGGCCGGAGCGGGCCAGGGAGGCGATGAGGTCAATATCCGGTAGGGTAACGGCATCCCGCACGGTAGTCTGGAAAGCCCGGTCATAGCCACGGTCGCTCAGAACGGCGATATGGCTGCAGGCGAAATCCAGATAGCCCCGCTGGGCTTGAGCACGCAGGCTGTCAGGAAGGAGCACAGTGTTGTTCTGCGCCTCCAGCAGCGTCAGTTCAGCGGAGGTAAACCCCCCTAAAAAGTCTCCGTTGAGCCAGGCGCGCAGGGAACTGTCCAGCCAGCTGTTGCCGCCGCCCTCATCAAAGGGAAGGGAGATGAGGGTATCCTGACACAGCAGGACATAGTTACCCCTCTCTTCCTCCGCTATCAGCCAGGTGAGGGGCTGACCCTCATAGCTGCCCAGAGAGACGTAAGCGCCTGCCTCCAGCTGGGTGTGGCTGCGGCCGCTCTGCCATTGCGGGCTGATCTGCTCCCAGACTGGGGGCAGGAAAAGGACTAGGGCCAGCACACCACCTATAGCGGGGCGCAGGACGCCTTCCAGCCCCTTTCTTTCAACCCGGTCCAGGGCCAGAGCCAGGCAGGCCAACAGCACCAGGTCCAGCAGCTCGATGAGGGCGAACATGTGCTTGGAGAAGTCTCCCTCGCCGTTGAGCATCACCGGCAGCAGGTAGGCATAGGCCAGCGCCCCCCACAGGGTCAGCAAGAGCAGGGCCAGGCAGAGCGGATTGAGCCTCCGCCGCCAGATGATGATGGCCAGGGCGGTGAAGGCGACGGGAACCGCCAAATTGCCCCACAGAGAGTCAAAGGGGAGGGCGTCCCGCAGGGTTCCCCAAAGGGACATGCGGCTGGAGTAGGTCATCAGAGGGGCATCTCCGCCATAGTTGGCCAGGTAATAGGGGCGGATCATGCCACAGTGTAGGGCGGTGATCTGGATCTGCTCCCACAGCCGACCAGGGTGAGTGAGGTAGAAGCGGATCAGATCCAGCTTGGTAACCGACTCTGCCTCATCCCGAAGTCCCCGCTCTTCCAGAGATTCCACCAGCCCATCCAGGTAGTAATTGGTGTCCCGGTAGTCGGACAGTTCCTGGGGTAGGCCCAAGTCAGAAAGGTATTCTCTAGCCGTCTCCTCGTCCACATCCCGTAGAATACCGTAAAAGACGGCGTTGTAATTCGTCTCAATATCCATCCAGCTGGGAACCACCGCCCACACAGCCAACAATAGGGTCAGGGCGACCCCGCCGAAGGCCAGAACCTGCCGTTTTCCTAGCCGGACCAGTAGGATGCCCTCCATGACCAGCACCAGCAAGATGGCAATGGGAATGTTGAAGAATTTGGCCCAACCGTAAGCGGCGGCGGCCAGGGCACACCACACCCCATCCCACACTGTGGGCTGGTGGGTGAGGATGCGTACCAACATGGCAGCGCAATAGATTAGGGCGATGTGCTCCAGAGGTTCCCCGTAGAGGGAGTTGAAGTAGGCCACGTAGCCGATGTCGCACAGCACCAAAAGGGCGGCGAATTTGACTGTCAGATCCAGCCACAGCCGACGCAGCTTGAACTGAGAGAGAAGCAGGCCGATCCCTACGGCGTACAGCAGGGTATACATCACGCCTAGAACCTGGAGGTGATAGGTGTCCATGGGTAGGCCTGTCAGCTTGTTGATTACCAGGTTCAGTACCACCGAGACCCGTACCACCGGGACGTGAAGGGAGGGATAGTTGCGCACCCCATCGGTGCCGAAGAGGATGGAGACCACGTTTTCCCAGGCGGAGTCGTGGGGCAGGGAGATACGGAAGGTGTCCACATAGATGTGGCTGGGGACCTGGTCTCCAAAGCTCAGGGAGCAGGCATTCATGGTGCGCACGAAATCTCCATTGTTGGAAAGGCCCACATCCTGTCCAGCAAACAGTACGTAGAAAACAAGAACTAGGGCCAGGACTCCGAACAGCAGCCCGCAGTGCTTTCGATAACCCGCCTCCAGGCGGCTTGCCCAATGTGCCATGATGTCATCCTCCGATCTGCTGCGCTGCGGCTCCGCTCAGGATGCTTGTCCCGCTAAGGGGAAGGCGGGAGAGCCTGCTCTATTTTACGGGATTTTCCGGTGTATTGCAAGCATTTCCCGGTTCCAGGGAGCAGCTGGAAAGAGCAAATGTGCTGCGGGAAAAGGTGAGCATCCCATCGCGCCGTAGCTTGGACAACTCGTTGGACAGAGCGCTGCGGTCCACGCCCAGGTAGTCGGCCAGCTGCTGGCGGTTGAAGGGAATGGTGAACTGCCAGCCAGCAGGGCCTGCTCGGAGAGGTAGGACAGCAGACGGCCGCGGATGGTCTTGGAGGAGGTGTGGAGCATCCGCCGGGACAGTTCCAGGTTCTTTCGCAGGGACACCTGCAACAGGTTAGCCAGCACCTGCCGCAGGGCCGGATCCCCCGGATCACCGGCGCGCAGGGGCCGGGCGTCCAGAAACAGCACCCGGCTGGGCTCGGCGGCCACGGCGGTGACCAGCAGGGGCTG
>CAJLWS010000079.1 GCA_905210385.1 uncultured Eubacteriales bacterium
AGTTGGCTTTCTCCGAACGAATTCACTGTCCAATATGTTTGACAAACCTACATTTGAGAAAAAGAATTGGACAAAAAGGCGGAACTGACAGAAAGCTTGCATAGCAAGAAAGAGGGCGCTGTAGATTTTCGTTCTACAGCGCCCTGAGCGGAAAATGAACTTCAGTTCACTTAGATTTCGGATCGTGCTTTGGATAGACGATGGCTAAAATCAGGGCAATCGCGACGGGAATGAGAAGCAGCAGCGACACTTTGCCGAAAGAATAGCCGAAGTTGGGAACTCCGTCCTGCGCGCCGATAGTAGACAGCAGGGGAATGAAGATGGCGACGTAAATGGAGCCGCCCATGTCTCCCACCAGACGGAAGGTGCCGGAGGCCGCGCCCTTGATCTCATCCGGGACATCCAGCATAGCGCTGGCTGTGGGCAGCGGTGTGCTGAAAGAGCAGCCAAAGCCAAGGATGATGGCGATGGCGAAAAGGATGATTGTGGAGGTGTTGCCGTCGCACAGGCCGAACAGGATGCAGGATATGGCCAGAGCAACGACCGGAATGAATGCCACGGTGCGCCAGTTGAACTTTGCCAGCAGTTTACTGACAATGGTGGCGCTCAGAGTCTGGACGATGAAGAGGAACATGGTCCAAAAACCTGTCACAGTGGCTGCCAGTCCCAGTCCTCCTGTGATGTAGTAGGAGGACATATACATGTAGATACTGCTGAACCCGGCCAGGATCAGATACATGACGGAGGATACGCTGAAGCTGCGCATCTGGAACAGCTTCAGATTGACAAGCGGGCTGTCCTTTCCTTTTTCCACCAGGAGGAAGATGATGATGAATACCACGAACAGGGCGATCAAGGCTAGCGTGACCGGACTGCCCCACCCCATTTGGGTGGCCACGGTAAACATGGTCAGGAAACTTCCAACGGCAATAAAAAGACAGATGGAGCCGACAAAGTCGAACTTTGTTCTGGTCTGCTGCGCCACAGGAATATTTGGCATGGCGAAAAGGGCAACGACCAGGGCAATGGCAACCCATATGGCGCCGCCATAGTATACAAAGCGCCAGCTGAAGGTAGAAGAGATAAAGCCGGCAATGGTGGGGCCAAAGATACAGCCCCCGGTACACACCGCGCCAAAGATCGAGAAAGCCTTTCCGGACTCTTCCTTGGGAATGAAGCGGCCGACAAAGGCCATGCAGGTAGGCGTGGTGCAGGCAAAGCCAAGCCCCTGCAGGAAGCGGCCTGCCAGGACCAGAACCAGATTGGGAGCGGCCCCGATGCAAAGACAGCCAATGGCGAACAGCAGCAAGCCCAAGGTGAGGATTCTCTTCATTCCGAATAGGTCACCCAGCCGGCCCATCATGGGGGCCAGTACCGCAGCGCCTAACGTATAGGCCACACTGATGTATGCGGTATAGGCGGAGTTGATCTGGAGGTCTGCGGCGATGCTGGACAGTACGGTGGAGATCATGCCCAGGATCAGCATGATGGCGAACAATCCGAAGAGGAGTACCCCGTATGTGAACCAGGGGCGTTTTACTTGACTTTGATTGGTCATTGCAGTTTCAGACATAATACACCTCTCCCTGTCTATCATTCAGTTTTCATCTGGATTATGTCAATGGTGGATGATGACGCCCTGCTCATAGAGCGAAGCGATCTCCTCCGCGGAGTAGCCGACCTCTTCCAGCAGGTCTTCATTATCCATCCCCAGAACCGGCGTACCGCGCCAAATCTGGGAAGTGTTATTCTTGAAGTAGGGGGTAGGACGGACGCTCTTCCACTTTTTCCCCATGAGAGGGTCCTCCACCTCGATGATGGACTGCCTCGCTTTATAGTGGGGATTCTCCAGCATATCCGCATAGGTGAGGATGGGACTTGCAATGGCACCGTTGGCCAGTGCGCTGTCTACAACCTCTTGCTGCGTATGGGTATCACAGAACTCACGCATGCGACGTTCCAGTTCCAAACCCATTTCCGGCTGCGTGCTGAAGGGAGGCCAGGGCCGGGGATCCACATCTTCCATGCCGCACATTTTCAGCGTGCCGTAAGTAGTGGCTCCCACTTGGCCGGACATCCAGAAAACATACTTTCCGTCCTTGCACTTATAAACGCCATCTCCCCAGGCCCGGTCCGTACGGTTCCCGCTGCGGGTAGCTTCCCTGCCGCAGTTCAGTCCGAATCCAACGGCGTCGCCGGAGGCGCGGAGCATTGCCTCATACATACAGACGTCGACGCTCTCACCCTTTCCGGTCTGCTGAACCCGGTGAAGCGCGGCCAAAGCGCCCACGGTTCCGGTCAGGGCGGACATATAGTCCGCAGTATAGAGCCTGGCGACCATCGGGGTTTCGGGAGGACCGTTGAAGTTCATATAGCCGGAGAATGCCTGGGCGATGGCGTCCAGCGCCGGGCGGCGGACATAGGAGGGGTCGCCGAACTGCCCATAGCCACTGACGTGAACGATAACCATTTTGGGATTTTCCTCCCAGATCACTTCATCGGTGAAGCCGAGCTTGGCAAGACTGCCGGCCTTTGCGTTTTCGATAAAGATATCGTTGACCCGGATGAGCCGCTTTAGAACCTCGACGCCTTCCGGGACATGCAGGTTCAGAGCCATACTCAACTGGTTGCGGTGCTCGCAGGAGAACCACTCCGGTACTGTGGTACGCAGGCCGTCGGGCAATTCCGCACGCTCCACCGAAGTGACGGCGGCACCCATTTCCGCCATCAGGCCGCCGATATAGGGACCTGCGATGAAATTGGCAACGGATAACACTCGGACGCCTTGGAGCGTGCCGACTGCGGGGATTTCGCTTCGTTTCATGCTGTCATCTCGCTTTCACTAAGATAAAGGGGAGAGGGCCCGCCCTGGCGGCGGGCCGTCTCTCTTCGGGGAATGTGGCCATTAAATGGCTCCGCGTTCCTTCATTTCTTCATAGGTGGAGTTTTCTGCCACCATATCAGCGAGCTTTTCTATCTTTCCGTCATAGGTTCGGCCCTGGAAGGTATAGGCACGCGGTTCGCCAAGCCCCATCATCTCTCTGGCTTGAGCCGGCGTGGCCAGCGGACGGCCCAGATCACGGGCGATGCGGACAATGCGTTCCACCAGCTGAGCGTTGCTGGAGGCCAGCTCACCCTTACCGTAGTAAACGTTATCCTCCATGCCGGTGCGAACATGATGACCCATGATGAGGGAGGCGGCGGCCAGCGGAGTCTGGACCGCGCCGATGCCCAGTATGGACAGCAGAGAGTTGGCTGGCAGCATTTTTTCCGCATACTGGATGGTTTCCAGGCAGGGAACGGCGCCGTTGCCATTCAGAATGAGCTGAATCCAATAGGGCTCCTCTACCAGTCCGGCTTTTACCATTTTGTTCAGATAGTCAATATCGCCGAGGTCGAACAGCTCCAGCTCTGGCTTGGCGCCGTACTTCTTGAGCAGTTCCAGGTTTTCAATGGTGTCAGGCCAGGTCTGCGCGAAGATGAAGCACTGGTCATAGGTCAGGCGGCACAAATCCAAACTGGCAACCTCGGGCATTGCGGGAGCGGAAACCTGCCAAACAGAGGCGGCGGGTTTGTCCTTGAAGAACATGCGGGCGCCTACAAAGGTGTTGTTTACAATGATATCGGGGCACTTCTCCCGAATGCGGGCGTTGATCTCCATGTAGGTGTTGGGATCCATGCTCATCTGGGAGGGATTTTCCGGATCACGGGTGTGAATGTGAACCAGTACCGCGCCGGCATTGTATGCGTCATATACCTGCTGTACCTGCTCGTCGATGGATTCGGGCAGATTGGGATTGGCCTTTTTCGTGTGCATTCCACCGGTGATGGCTACCGAGAGAATGGCGGGAGAGAAATTATACAGGCCATACCGGCCCATCTTTTCCGCTCTTTTTGCCACGTCTCTTACTTCACCAACATACCATTCCTGCGCCATTTTGTTCTCCTCCTTAAAATTGTAATTGTGCTGGGGATGAATGGACGTAATCCCCATCCAACCAGCAAGCTAATAGTATAATATAGATAAAAAATAGTCAATAAATCGAATATATATCGTACATATTTTATAGAATGTGCAGTCGTTGACAGATCAAAAGAAATGTCCAGAATTGAACGAAAGACATGGGGTGTAGCATGTTCTGACCATACAGAAGTGCCGTCTGGCCAAAAGCTATAGAATCTATTTTCCACCAGGACGGCATTGTCTTGTGCGCTTCATATGAGGCTATCCATCGGGGAGGAAAAGGCCCTGAATGCAAGCAGCAGGAAAGGGTGTGACATCCAGGTGAGCGTAGAACGCTTCCTATGGATCTTACACCGGGTATTGCACAGAACTTCATATTTGCTTTACCTAAAATTTACAGATATTTGACGGCGGCGGGGAGGCGCTGGGGGCAGGAGTTTGATAAAATGATAAAATGAAGGGCTATACACATGTATTGCTGATAAAAAATTGCTGCGACCCCGAAAATCCTGCGGTGGCTTCGTATTCTATCGCTGGAGGGGTGGAGGGATCGAAATGGTACGGACGGAACACAGTGTCGTAGGCCAGGTATATGCGGCAAAGACAGATGCGGATGCAGCGGACGGACTGATTCGTCAGTACATGGGCTTCATCCGCAGCGAGACAGTGAAGTTCACCCACGCCGCTCCGGAGGACGGCCATGAGGATGAGCTGAGCATCGCCATGCTGGCCTTTTATGAGGCTATCCTCGGTTATGAAAGGACCCGCGGGGCCTTTCTTTCCTATGCGGCCAGAGCCATTAGGAACCGACTTGTGGACTACTACCGGAGAGAAAAGCGACACAGGAATGTAGTCTCCCTGCATGCCCCTGCAGATGACGATGGGGACAGATCCATTCTGGAGACCCTGCCGGATACCCGGGATGAGATCGGGGAGCTGGAAACGCGTACAGCAAGCCAGCAGGAGATCCGGGAGTTCGGTGAGCAGCTGGAGCGGTTTGGTATCACCTTCTCTGATGTAGCGGACAACTGTCCCCGGCAGGAGCGCACGCTGGCCGCCTGCCATCGAGTGCTGGACCACGCGCGGTCCCATCCGGAGCTGCTGGAACGATTGGTGAAGTCGGGACGTCTGCCCATCAATGAACTGGCGTCTGGCTCCGGCGCAGACAAAAAGACGCTGGAGCGGCACCGGAAGTACCTGGTGGCCATCCTGCTGGCCTTTACCAATGGCTATGAGATCATCCGGGGGCACCTGTGCCGGCTTGCTCCGGCGAAGGGAGGGAGCGCGACATGAAGTACCTTGTGATGGAGATTCACCCGGCCTACGCAGTGGTGCTGGATGAGGAGGGGCGCTTTTTCAAGGCGGCCAACCTGCACTATCAGGTGGGCGACACCGTCCAGAACGTTGTGAAGCTCCGGCAGCCGAAGGCAAAGCATCCCGCCCTGTGGAAGCCTCTGTCCGGCCTGATTGCCGCGGCCGCCTGCTTCTGTCTCGTGTTTTTCGGCTATTACCAACCCAACTTCACCGCCTACGGCACCCTCCGCATCCAGATCAATCCCGACGTGGAGATGACCGTCAGCCGCACCGACCGGGTGTTGGATCTGGAAGGGCTGAACGCGGACGGCGAGGATCTGATTGAAGGGTACTCCTATCGGGGGAAGGACCGGGAGACGGCTGCCAATGAGCTGGTGGAGCGGGCCATCGGCATGGGCTACCTGTCCGACGGGGATACCATCTCCATCACTGTCAGCAGCTCGGATGCGGACTGGCAGGCCCGCGAGGAGGAACAGATCCGGGCGCAGCTGGAGGAGCGGTACGGAGAGACCATTGTGATCCGGTTTGGGAGCGATCCTGACCCTGTGGTTACGCCGCCTCAGAGCAATCCGCCGGAAATTGTCATTCCGGTGACGCCTCCAACGGCTACAGGGAATGACACAGACTACGACGATACGGACTACGGCCCCAACGCCGATGGTGTCACTGATTATGATGATACGGACTACGGCCCTAATGCCGATGGCGTTACTGACTATGATGATACGGACTATGACGATGGAGACGACTGGGATGATGGAGATGACGGAGATGACCGGGACGATGATGACGATAATGACTGACCAGAGATAGGGACTCCAAAAGATTTCAGAATATTTTCCGGCGACCCCGGTTTTCAAACTGGTATTGCGTATCCTCCCTATGTAAGCCAAAGAGAAAAACAAACTTTTCAAAGACCCCGTTTTTCAGACAGCGGCTTCGTAACCTACAAGCAGAGACAAACACAACAACATTATGAGGTGATTCACATGAAAAAAAACTTCATTCCTAAGCTGTTTGGGCTTGCCCTGACCGCCGCTCTGACCCTGACCACCCTGGCTGCCTGCGGGAATGGCGCCGGTATGGCCGGAAACCCAGAAACCGAGAGCAGCTCCACCCCAATCGTGCAGGAAACTCCTATCGGAAGTGTTGGGACAGTGCTCTTGAGCGTAAACCCGGAGATTGAGATTGACTATGACGAGGCAGGCAATGTGGTTGACCTGCGCGCCCTCAACAATGACGGCACAACTGTCCTAGCGTCTTACGCCGGATACGAAGGGAAAGCCTGTACCACCGTTATTGGCGAATTGGTGCATGCGATCAACGCCGAAGGATATTTTGATGCCACCATTGATGGCAACGAGAAGAACATTGTGCTCAAGCTGGAGCGGGGCTCTGCATACCCCAGCGATGAGTTTCTGAACGACTTGGCCGAGGCCGTCCGACTGGTGGTAGAAGAAGGACAGATTGGATCCCGAACCGTGACGTTGGATGACGACGACTATGATGACGCCTATGCTGACCGGGGCTACATCAGCGCCCAGGCGGCCCAGAATATCCTCTCCGCCCAGCTGGGCCGGGACGACATCCAGTTTGTGGAGAAGGAGTATGACCTGGATGACGGGGAGTACGAAGTAGAGTTTGTTATGGACGGCGTAGAATATGAGTATGAGGTGAACGCCTTGACCGGTAAAGTCACAGAAATGGACATTGACTACCAGGACTATGATGATACCGATTACGGCCCCGGCAGCGATGGCTTTACCGACTATCAGGACACGGACTACGGCCCTAATGCCGATGGATATACCGACTATGACGATACGGACTACGGCCCCAACGCCGACGGGATCACCGATTACGACGACACAGACTACGGTCCCAACGCCGATGGCATCACCG
>CAJLWS010000080.1 GCA_905210385.1 uncultured Eubacteriales bacterium
CCCTGCAGCTCGCTGGGGATGATGATCTTGGTGGCCTTGCCGTCGGCCACCTTCTGCATGGTCTCCAGGGCCCGGATGGTCAAAACCCCCTTGCCCGGGTCGGCCTCGTTGATGAGGCGGATGGCGTCTGCAGTGGCCTGCTGTACCTTGGTGATGGCCTCCGCCTCCGCCTCGGCGGCCATGATCCGGGCGGCCTTGTTGGCCTCGGCTTCCATGATCTTGGCCTGCTTAGCGGCGTCGGCCCGAAGGATGGCGGACTGCTTCTCGCCCTCGGCCACCAGGATCTGGGACTGCTTCTGGCCCTCGGCCTGGAGGATGGCCTCCCGGCGCTCCCGCTCGGCCCGCATCTGCTTCTCCATGGAGTCCTGGATGTCCTTGGGGGGCATGATGTTCTTCAGCTCCACCCGGTTGACCTTGATGCCCCAGGGGTCGGTGGCCTCGTCCAGGATGGCCCGCATCTGGCTGTTGATGTGGTCCCGGCTGGTGAGGGACTGGTCCAGCTCCAGGTCGCCGATGATGTTGCGCAGGGTGGTGGCGGTGAGGTTCTCAATGGCGCTCATGGGCTGCTCCACCCCGTAGGTGTACAGCTTGGGGTCGGTGATCTGGAAGTAGATGACGGTGTCGATCTGCATGGTGACGTTATCCTTGGTGATGACGGGCTGGGGGGCGAAATCCACCACCTGTTCCTTCAGGGAGACGGTCTTGGCGATGCGCTCGATGAAGGGAATCTTGATGTGCAGGCCCACGCCCCACACCGTGCGAAACGCGCCTAACCGCTCCACAACAGACGCTTTGGACTGCTGAACGACCTTGACGTTGGCTGCCAGGATGATAAGCAGAAGGACGATAATGACCACAACGACAATGATACCGATGAAACTGCTGAGATCTGTGCCTATGGCGAGTGCTAACATGGAAAGGCCTCCTTTTCTCTCATTTCAAATTTGGGGTTCACTTCAGGTGCGGGGAAACCGGGGGATCAGACTTCCGCCCGGTCCCGCACGGGCTCCACGAATACCTTGACGCCCTCGATCCGCAGCACCTTTACCAGAGCGCCGGTGGGGATGGCCTCGCCGTTCTGGCTGCGGGCGGACCAGGTGATGCCGCCGATGGTGACGGCGCCCCGGCCCTGAATGTTATCGATATCCTCGGTGACCTGGGCTTCCTCCCCAAGGATGCGGTCCACATTGGTGGGCTGTACCTTGCCGTTGAGGTATTTCTTGGCCAGGGGGCGGACAGCCAGCAGGCACAGGATGCTGACGATGATGAACAGGGTGATCTGAAGCCACAGCGGACCGTTCAGCAGGGCGCAGACCAGGGCGGCCAGGGCGCCGGCGGCGAACCAGATGGAGGTCAGTCCCACCGACACCGCCTCGCCCACGGCAAAGAGGATCAGCAGCCCCAGCCAGACAAGCATGGGTACCATTTCGTTGGACGCTCCTTTCATAAGACTGGCGCTGAGCAGAATGACCAGCGCGAGGACCACCACAGCGGGGACTGCCCAGAGCAGCAACCGATTGCGGGGGGACAGGTTGGAGAAGAAGTTGCCCAGGGATTCCTTCAGGGGGGGATTGGCCATGGGCTGATTGTTGGACTGCTCTGGTTTGGTTTCAGCTGAAGGACGGTGGGGAACCTCGTCCTGAAACAGCTCATCCATGGACACGCCGTAGTGGTTGCAGATGTAGATGATCTTCTCGATTTCCGGGTAGCCCCGGGAGGATTCCCATTTGGACACTGCCTGGCGGGACACCTTTAATTGCTGTGCGAAGGCTTCCTGGGTCATGCCGGCCCCACGGCGGACGGCCTGCAGACGGTCTCCAAAAGACATGTGGTTTTCCTCCTATCTGGTTCTATCGTAACCCAACAGTGGGGGATCTGTCTACCAACTTCAATTTGCGCGGTGTAAAATTTTGTGCGCAACTTCAGGTTTCCCTGAAAAAGAACAATTATAGTATAGCATAGAGCAGCGCGGAAAGCTACCATCCAGAAAAAACAAATTGAGGGAAAAAGATTGCACAAAACACCCTTTTCCGATATACTGAAAGGGACAGATTCCCCCAGCGCGGCCTGCCCTGCTGGGGGAAAGAATTTTGAAAAACTGGAGATTGAGGCATGGAGCAGTCATTGCGGTTTGTTATTCCCGCCCTGCTGGGGACGGAAGGTCTGGTATCCCGGGAGGTGGAGAAGCTGGGGCTCCGGGAGGTGCGGGCGGAAAACGGCCGGGTACTGTGCGCCGGCGGGCCCGGGGACGTCCCCCGGCTCAACCTGAATCTGCGCCTGGGCGCCCGGGTGCTGATCTGCCTGGGGAGCTTTCCCGCCCGGAGCTTTGAGGAGCTGTTTGAGGGCACCCGGGCCCTGCCCTGGGAGGCGTTCATCCCGAAGAATGGACGCTTTCCGGTGAAGGGCTACTGCCTGCGATCCCAGCTTCACTCGGTGCCCTCCTGCCAGGCCATTGTGAAAAAGGCTGCGGCTAAACGGCTGGGCGGGAAATATGGGCTGGATATCCTGCCGGAGACGGGGGCATTGTATCAGATCCAGTTTTCCCTGATGGGGGACCAGGCCACCCTGATGTTGGACACGACTGGGGACAACCTGCACAAACGGGGGTATCGCGCCCAGGGGGTGGAGGCCCCCCTCCGGGAGACCCTGGCGGCGGCCATGGTGACCCTGGCCCACTATAAGGGAAGGGACCCCTTCTGCGACCCCTTCTGCGGCTCTGGTACTATCCCCATCGAGGCCGCCCTCATTGCCAAGAACCGGGCGCCGGGGCTCAGCCGCTCCTTCTCCGCCCAGAAGTGGAGCTGGCTGCCGGGAAAGTTGTGGATGGACGCGGCTGATGAGGCCATGGGCCAGGAGTACCACGGCAAGTACGAGATCTGGGGGGGCGATATCGACCCTGCGGCGGTGGAGCTGGCCCGGCACAACGCCCACCTGGCTGAGGTGGACGACGTGGTGAGGTTCGAGGTGGCGGACGCCGCTCGCTTCCACTGGGGCGGCCTGCGGGGCAGGGTGGTGACCAACCCGCCCTATGGGGAGCGGCTGATGGAGCGCCGGTCGGCAGAAGAGCTGTACCGGGCCTTCGGTAAGGCGTGGAACAAGCTTCCCGACGGCTGGCAGCTCTACCTGCTCAGCGACCACGACCAGTTTGAGCGGGCCTTTGGCCGGCGGGCGGACCGAAAGCGGAAACTTTACAATGGTATGCTCCGGTGCGACCTGTTTATGTACGGAGTGAAGTGAGGAGAAGACGGTATGAAGAAGTGCCGGATCACGGTGATGCGTATGGCCCGGTATGAGGACCTGATGGAGCGGTACGAGAACCCCGTGGACCACCCCTGCGACCTGCGGGAGGGCCAGGTGTTCGTGGCCAACGGCTGGCAGCGGCCCGAGGGGCTGTGCCTGAGCGCCTGGGAGACCATGTCCCCCTTCGTGCTGGCCCTGTCCCACGGGGCGGAGGACTTTTACCAGGGCTGGATGCGGAACAAGAAATCGGCCATGCTCTCCTGCAACGACGGCTTTCGTCCGGTGAGCTTTCTCCTTGAGGCGCTGGAGGAGGAAGCGGACTGAGAGCATGGGAGAGTTCAGACGAAGGGGAGAGCGGAATGAAGCATCTGTTTATCATCAACCCCGCGGCGGGCAAGCGAGAGAATACCCGCAGGCTGGAGGCGGACATCCGAGGTTTGGAGTGGGACTGGGAGATCGCCTACACCGCCAAGAGCGGGGATGCCTGCCGATACGCCCGGGCGGCGGCGGAGGCCGGAACGCCAGTGCGCATCTACGCCTGCGGCGGGGACGGCACCCTCAACGAGGTAGTCAACGGGGCGGCGGGCTATGACAACGCGGCGGTGACCAATGTGCCCCTGGGGACGGGCAATGACTTTTTGAAGATCTTCGGGCCGGAAAACAAGACGCTGTTTTCCAACCTGGAAGCTCTCGGAAACGGGTCCCAGGCCCCCTTTGACCTGATGGACTGCAACGGCAAGCTGGGTATCGGGGTGGTGTGCGCCGGGGTGGACGCCCGCATCGCCGCCGACGTCCACCGCTATAAAACCCTGCCCCTGGTGCGGGGCATCGGGGCGTACATCCTATCCCTGCTGGCCAATGTGCTCTTCAAGGGGATCACCCGCCCCACGGCGGTGAAAATGGGGGAGCTGGATTACCGAGGGGATACCGCAATCATCTGCATCTGCAACGGCCGGTACTACGGCGGCGGCTTCATGCCGGTGGGGGAAGCCATGCCGGACGATGGAGTGCTGGATATGCTGGTGGTGCCCAAGGTGAGTCGACTGACCTTTTTCCGGCTGGTGAAGCAGTACGCTACCGGCCATTACCGGGAGTATCCGGAGCTGATCTGGGCCCACCACGGTCAGGAGATTACCTATGCTTCCCTGGACGGCAGCGATGTGGTCACCGTGGTGGACGGGGAGACCATGCGGGCCCCGGAGTTCACCGTGACTTTGTCCGGCAAGCGGGTGAATTTCTTCTACCCGGAGGGGGCCAGTTATCAGCCCCTAGGGAAAGAGCTGGTGGGGGCCGGAGCGGAAATGTGTTGACAGAGCGGACCTCCTGTGATATAGTAATGTTGGAAGAATAGAAACAGAAGCAAAGCGACCCGGCGGGAACCTGCCGCCGGATGGAAAGAAGGAGGCTGTTTTATGGGATACCGGATCGTGAAATGGGTCATGGCGGCCGCGGCTGTCCTCTTTTTGCTGGTTGCGCTTCTGATCCCCGGGATGGAGCGTATCCGAGGCGATGTCTTCACGTGGATCTTCTACGGCGCCTACGTACTGATCACCGCCATGGTGTGGGCCATCGGCGGCAAGGCCACCCGGAACGTGGGTCAGGGCATCGACAAGGACGAGGTGAACAAGGAGACCAAGATCACCCAGGAGGCGGAGCTTTCCAAGTCCCGCTGGAGCTCCGTATGAGGAGGACTAATTTTAGCACTCTGGACCCGTGGTTGTGAATAAAAAATGAATTTTTCAAAATCAACCCCTGTTTTTTGAAAATAGGGGTTGATTTTTTTGCTCAGAAAGGGTATTATCATACTTGAGCTTAGCACTCGAAAGAATTGAGTGCTAAACCGGAAGCGCTGAACCGGCATGTGTAGCCCGGCGCGCTGATCACATCGTTTACAAAAATATTTCCATACAAGGAGGAACCCATTATGACTCTCAAACCCCTGTCCGACCGCGTGATCCTGAAGGCTATGGAGGCCGAGGAGACCACCAAGGGCGGCATCATTCTCACCTCCAGCGCCAAGGAGAAGCCTGAGATGGCCGAAGTGGTGGCTGTTGGTCCCGTCGGCATGGTGGACGGTAAGGAAGTTGTCATGACCGTGAAGGTGGGCGACAAGGTGCTCACCAGCAAGTATTCCGGCACCGAGGTCAAGGTGGACGGCGAGGAGTACACCATCGTCCGCCAGGGCGACATCCTGGCTGTGGTAGAGTAAAGGCTTATGGGGCGGGGGGACGTTTCCCTGTCGCCGATAGCCCAGATGTGCATCAATCTATGTAAAATCATCTCATTTTGGAGGTAATGCTATCATGTCTAAGCTCATTTGCTACGGTGAGGAAGCCCGCCACGCTCTGGAGCGGGGCGTCAACCAGCTGGCTGACACCGTAAAGATCACCATGGGCCCCAAGGGCCGCAACGTGGTGCTGGACAAGAAGTTCGGCGCCCCCCTCATCACCAACGACGGCGTGACCATCGCCAAGGAGATCGAGCTGGAGGATCCCTTTGAGAACATGGGCGCCCAGATCGTCAAGGAGGTCTCCACCAAGACCAACGACGTGGCCGGCGACGGCACCACCACCGCCACCCTGCTGGCCCAGGCCATCATTCGCGAGGGCCTGAAGAACCTGGCCGCCGGCGCCAACCCCATGGTTATGAAGAAGGGCATCGCCAAGGCCACCGACGTCGCCATTGAGGAGATCAAGAAGAACTCCAAGCCTGTGTCCGGCACCTCTGACATCGCTCGGGTGGGCGCCATCTCCTCCGGCGACGACACCATCGGCAACCTGATCGCCGAGGCTATGGAGAAAGTGTCCCATGACGGCGTGATCACCGTAGAGGAGTCCAAGACCGCCGAGACCTATTCCGAGGTCGTGGAAGGCATGCAGCTGGACCGGGGCTATATCACCCCCTATATGGTTACCGACACCGAGAAGATGGAGGCCGTCCTGGACGATCCCCTCATCCTGCTCACCGATAAGAAGATCTCCTCCATCCAGGAGCTGCTGCCCATTCTGGAGCAGGTGGTTCAGTCCGGCAAGAAGCTGCTCATCGTGGCCGAAGACGTGGAGGGCGACGCTTTGTCCACCCTGCTGGTGAACAAGCTGCGCGGCACCCTGAACGTGTGCTGCATCAAGGCCCCTGGCTTCGGCGATCGCCGTAAGGAGATGCTGGAGGACATCGCCATCCTCACCGGCGGCACTGTGATCTCCTCCGATATGGGCATGGAGCTGAAGGAGGCCACCATGGATATGCTGGGCTCCGCTCGTCAGGTGAAGGTCCAGAAGGAGAACACCATCATCGTGGACGGTGCCGGCTCCTCCGAGAACATCGCCGCCCGGGTGGCCCAGATCCGCCACATGATCGAGAACACCACCTCCGACTATGACAAGGAGAAGCTCCAGGAGCGCCTGGCCAAGCTGGCCGGCGGTGTGGCCATCATCCGGGTGGGCGCTGCCACCGAGGCGGAGATGAAGGAGAAGAAGCTGCGCATTGAGGACGCTCTGAACGCCACCCGTGCTGCCGTGGAAGAGGGCATCGTGGCCGGCGGCGGCACCGCCTATGTGAATGCTGTCCCTGCGGTGGAGGCTCTGCTGCCCACCGTGGAGGGTGATGAGAAGACCGGCGTGTCCATCGTTGCCAAGGCCCTGACCGAGCCCATGAAGCAGATCGCCGCCAATGCCGGCATCGACGGCTCCGTAGTGCTGGAGAAGGTGAAGGACTCCGGCAAGGTGGGCTATGGCTTCGACGCCTACAAGGAGGAGTATTGTGACATGATTCCCTCCGGCATTGTGGATCCCACCAAGGTGACTCGCTCTGCCCTGGAGAACGCCGCCTCCGTGGCCGCCATCCTGCTGACCACCGAGGCCCTGGTGGCCGACAAGCCC
>CAJLWS010000081.1 GCA_905210385.1 uncultured Eubacteriales bacterium
CCCCCTGCCGCAGCTCCTCCCGGCTGATCTCCCGGGGTTTGGCGTGGTCAAAGCGCAGGGAGTACTCCTCCACCGCCTCCAGCCCCCGCCGGCGCACATCCTCCAGAATATCCGCCACCGCCCGGTCGATCTCCGCTCCGGCCTGGGCCGCCCGGGCCCGCATGGCGGCGATCTTCTCCTCTTCCCGGCCTGCTCCGGCCACAACGATCTCCAGCATGGGCATCTTCCTCCTCTACTTCCGTCCGTCCAGCGCCCGCCGGCACCGGTCAATCAACCCCATGATCTCCCCCCTGTGCAGCTTCATGCTGGCCGTATTGACGATGAGCCGGGCGGACACCCGGGCCACGTCCTCAATAGGCTCCAGCCCGTTCTCCCGCAGGGTGGCGCCCGTCTCCACAATGTCCACGATGCCGTCGGCCAGCCCCAGGATGGGGGCCAGCTCCACGCTGCCCTCGATCCTGATGATCTCCACATCCATCCCTTTTTTTTCAAAGAAGGCCCGGGTCACCTCCGGATATTTGGAGGCGACACGCCGGGTCTTGTAGGTTCCATAGAAGTCGCTGCCCGACTTGACGGCCAGGGCGAACCGGCAACGGCCGAAGCCCAGGTCCAGCACCTCATAGAAAGAGCCAGCCTTTTCCAGAATGGTGTCCTTGCCCACCACCCCCAGGTCGCAAACGCCGTGCTCCACATAGGTGATCACGTCGGGGGCCTTGGCCAGCACCACGTCCAGGGGATAGTTGGGCAAAGAGTGGATCAGCCTGCGCCCCGGGTCCTTTACCGGGGAGCAGTCCAGCCCCATCTCCTCGAACAGGGCCACCGACTTGTCCTGGAGCCTGCCCTTGGTCAGGGCGATCTTCAGCCGCGCGCTCATACCTCCAGCCACCTCTCTCCCCCCTTTTCCAATACCAGCACCCGCCGGACTCCCTTCTCCCGGGCCAGGTTCAGGGTACTGTCCAGGGTACGGCAGGGAGACAGCTCACAGGTGCCCGGCTCGCAGCGGTCCAAGACCCCCAAAGCCTGGGCCAGCATTCCCTGGCCGTAGTGGACCACCGTTTCCAGCCGGGGCACCCGGACGGACAGGCAGCTGCCCACCCCGTCCACGTCCACCGCGAACCCGGTGGCCTCCGCCCTCCGGCCGAACCGTTCCACCAGCCGGTCGTAGCGGCCGCCAGAGAGCACCGGGCGCCCCGCGCCCTCCACATAGCCCCGGAACACCACGCCGGTGTAGTAGTCGATCTGATGGACCAGGCCCAGGTCGGACATAGCCGCCGTAGCCCGCCGCCTCCAGCTCCTCGTAGAGCTCGGCCAGGTAGTCCAAACTCTTGCAGGGCCCAGCAAGCTCCCGGGCCTCCTGCAGAACCTCCGCCCCGCCGAACAGGTAGGGCAGCCGGGCCAGGGCGGCGCGGGCCGGATTCCCCTCCACCGCCTCCAGCATGTCGTTGAGGGCGGCATAGCTCTTCTGCTCAATATAGGAGCGCATCCGCTCCACTTCTTCCGCCGGCAGCTCCAGCCGGGCGGCCAGGGCGCGGAAGAAGCCGGCGTGGCCCACCTCGATGTGGAAGTCCTCCACCCCGCAGCAGCGCAGGGCGTCCACCGCCAGGGCGACCATCTCCACGTCCGCCTTCCACCCCACCGCGCCAATCAGCTCCACACCGCACTGGGCGATCTCACTGCTGCCGCCGTCGTGGGCGTGGCCGGAGCGGAAAACGGTCTGGTCATAGTACAGCCGCTGGGGCAGGGGCATCCCCTTCAGCTTGGTGGCCGCCACCCGGGCGATGGGGGCGGTGGAGTCCGGGCGCATCACCATGATCTTGCCCGAGCGGTCGATGATCTTCAGCATGGACTCCTGGGGCAGCGGGTTTCCGGACTGGAGGAACAGGTCGTAATACTCCACCTCCGGCGTGATCACCTCGGCATACCCCCGGCGGCGGAACAGCTCCACCAGAGCCCCTTGCACCTGCCTGCGTTCCAGGCACTCGGCGAACAGGCGGTCCCGGGTCCCTTCCGGCGTCGTGATGTGCAGACTCATAGCCTCACCCCCGCAGTTCTTTATCTCGCTAATGCAATAAATTCTACCATGTCCCCCCATGACCTGTCAATGACGAAAGGTACAATCAGAACAGGGAGAGCTGGCTGCTCTCCGGCAGATCGCCGAAGGCCCCTGCTTCCTTGAGCTGGGCCAAATGGGTGCTGGACACCTTGGTGCACAGCAGGGAGAACTCCTCAATGGACATGAACTGCTGGTCCTTTCGCTTTTCCATGATGTCCCAACCCACCGTCTCCCCCAGGCCAGCGATGGAGGTGAAGGGGGGAATCAGGGCGCCCAGCTCCTCGTCCACCAGGAAGTTGACCGCATGGGAGCGCATGATGTCCATGCTGGTGAAGTGGAAGCCCCGGAGGTAAAACTCATAGCACACCTCCAGGGTAACCAGCATGTCCTCCTCCACGGCGGTAGGCCGGTCCGCCCGATCCTTCGCATTCTTCTTGTTGTTGATCTCCTTCATCTTGGCCTTGGCCACTTCTATCCCCCGGCACATGTACTTCTCGTCAAAGGCCTTGGCCCGGATGGAGAAGTAGGCGGCATAGAAGGCCAGGGGCCGGTGCACCTTGAACCAGGCAATGCGGAAGGCCATCATCACATAGGCCACGGCGTGAGCCTTGGGGAACAGGTATGCGATCTTCTTACAGGAGCCGATGTACCACTCGGGCACGTTGTGGGCCCTCATCTCGTCCTCCGCCCCCTCGGGCAGGCCCCGGCCCTTGCGCACCGACTCCATGATCTTGAAAGCCCGCTTGGGCTCGAAGCCCATGGAGATGAGATAGATCATGATGTCGTCCCGGCAGCCGATGGCCTCGTTGACCTTGGCGGTGCCCGAGGTAATCAGGTCCTTGGCGTTACCCAGCCACACGTCGGTGCCGTGGGAGAAGCCGGACAGGCGCACCAGGATATCGAACTGGTCGGGGTGGGTGTCCTCCAGCATGCCCCGGACAAAGGAGGTGCCAAACTCCGGGATGGCTACCGCCCCGGTGGGGCCCAGGATGGGGTCGTCGGTGAAGCCCAGATCCTCCGAGGTGGTGAACAGGCTCATGGTCTCCGGGTCGTCCAGGCGGATCTTCTGGGGGTCCACCCCGGTGAGGTCCTGGAGCATGCGGATCATGGACGGATCGTCGTGGCCCAGCATGTCCAACTTGAGTAGATTGGACTCCATGGAATGGTATTCAAAATGGGTGGTGATGATGTCCGAGTCCTTGTTGTCCGCCGGATGCTGCACCGGGCAGAAGTCGTAGATCTCCTTGTCCTGGGGGATGACCACCATGCCCCCGGGGTGCTGGCCGGTGGTGCGCTTTACCCCGGTGCACCCCTTGGCCAGGCGGAGCACCTCGGCGAAGGGCACGTTCTGGCGGCCCGTCACCTCCAGGTACTTCTTCACATAGCCAATGGCGGTCTTCTCCGCCACCGTGCCGATGGTGCCCGCCCGGAACACGTGGTCCTTGCCAAACAGCTCGAAGGTATACCGATGGGCGCTGGCCTGATACTCCCCGGAGAAGTTCAGGTCGATATCAGGCACTTTGTCCCCGCCAAAGCCCAGGAAGGTCTCAAAGGGGATATTGAACCCGTCCTTCTCATAGTCCGAACCGCAAACAGGACATTTCCGGTCCGGCATATCCGCACCGCAGCCGTAAGGGTGGGCAGGATCTTGGGCGTAGTCGAAGTCGGAGTGCTTACAGTTGGGGCAGCGGTAGTGGGCGGGCAAAGAGTTGACCTCAGTGATGCCCGACAGGAAGGCCACCAGGGAGGAGCCTACCGAGCCCCGGGAACCAACCAGGTAACCGTGCTCCAGGGAGTTTTGTACCAGCTTCTGGGCAGACATGTAGATCACATCATAGTGGCAGCCGATGATATCCTTCAGCTCAGCGTTGATGCGGTCCACCACGATCTGGGGCGGGTTCTCCCCGTAAAGGCGTTTTGCTTTCCCCCATACCAGATCCCGCAGTTCCCCCTCAGAATTCTCCAGCTTTGGGGCGAATAGACCGTCGGGCAGCGGCCGAACATTGTCGCACCAGTCGGCCACCAGCCTGGGATTGTCGATGACCACCCTGTGGGCCATTTCCTCCCCCAGGTAGGCAAACTCCTGTAGCATCTCATCGGTGGTGCGGAAGTAGAGGGGGTTGTCGTTGTCCGCATCCTCAAACTCTTTGGCCGCCAGCAGAATGTGGCGATAGATCTCGTCCTGGGGATCCATGAAGTGGACATCTCCGGTGGCGCACACCGGCTTACCCATCCGCTCCCCCAGAGCCACCACAGTACGGTTGAAGCTGCGTAGGTCCTCCATCCCCCGGGCAATCCGGCGGCCCTCCCGGTCCGGGCGGAGCATGTAGGCGTTGTTGGACAGAGGCTGGATCTCCAGATAGTCATACCAGGAGGCGATGCGCTCCAGTTCGCCCTCGTCCTTACCGTCCACCACCGCCCGGAACAGTTCACCAGCCTCACAAGCGGAACCTAGAATCAGCCCCTCCCGATTCTCATTGATGAGGGACTTAGGCATGATGGGGTAACGGTTGAAGTGCTCCAGATGGGACAGAGAGATGAGCTTGTAGAGGTTGCGCAGACCGGTCTGGTTCTTGGCCAGAATAATCAGGTGGTAGGCACTCCGGCGGCCTCGCCCGCCCCGCTTCATGGTAGCGGTGAGGGCGTTGACCTGGCTGAAGTCGGCCGCTCCCAGCTCCTCCAGCCGGGGGATCAGTCGGGCCAGGATGTCGCCACACACCTGGGCATCGTCGCAGGCCCGGTGATGGTGGAAGGGTGGCAGCTCCAGGAAATTGGCCACCGTATCCAGCTTGTGGTTGTTCAGCTGGGGGCACAGGTACTGGGCTAGCAGCATGGTATCGATGTACATCGGGTCAAAGGCCCGCCCGGACCGGCGGCAGTAGGCCCGGAGGAAGCCGGTGTCAAACTCCGCGTTGTGGGCCACCAGAGGGGTATTCCCCGCCCAGTCCAGAAAGGCGTCCACCGCCTCCTCCGGCCGGGGGGCGCCCCTGAGCATCTCGTCAGTGATGCTGGTCAGGGAGACGGTTTTCGCGCTCAGGGGGTGGCCCGGCCAGGCAAAGGAGGCAAAGCGGTCCACAACCTGACCATCCCGCATACGCACCGCGCCGATCTCAATGATGGCGTCGCTCTTGGCGTCCAGCCCCGTGGTCTCCAGGTCGAAAGCGATATATTCCCCCCGCAGGGGCAGCGCTCCGGGGCCGTGCACCGGCACCCGCTCGTCCACATCGTTTTGAAGATATGCCTCCACCCCGTAGAGAATTTTAATCTTCTCTCCCCGGCCGGAGGCGTTGTAGGCGTCCGGAAAGGACTGCACCACCCCGTGGTCGGTAATGGCAATGGCGGAGTGGCCCCATTCGATGGCCCGCTTGACCACCGCCTTGGTGTCGCACAGGGCATCCATCATGGACATTTTCGTGTGCAGGTGGAGCTCAATTCTCTTCTCCGGCGCGGTATCCTTCCGGCCCTCCGGCTTGGGCAGTTCATTGATGCCGTAGGGCTCTAAAATCATGTCATTTTCAAATCGGCTGACGCTCAAGCGCCCCTGGACCTGCAAATGCTGGCCGGACTTGATCTGGTCGATGATGGGCTTGGCGATTTCTCCCTCCATAAACTGATTGACCCGGATGGAGCCGGTGTAGTCCGTCACATCAAAGCACACCACCCACGCCTTCCGCCGGGGCAGCTCCCGGTGCTCCACATTGAACACATCCCCTTCAATCAGGACGTTGCCCATGTCAAGATTCAGCTCGCCGATGGA
This sequence comes from uncultured Eubacteriales bacterium, assembly GCA_905210385.1. Classification (GTDB taxonomy): domain Bacteria; phylum Bacillota; class Clostridia; order Oscillospirales; family Oscillospiraceae; genus Enterenecus. Next base: position 5,811 of record CAJLWS010000081.1, read on the forward strand.
TACCGTTTTTTTCTTTCCGTTAATTTTGCCATAGATCTGCCGAACCCTTTTCTTTCCCCCCTGGGAGCCTGGGATGGCGTCCCGCATCAGCTTGCGGCGCACCGCCTCCATCTGGGCGAAAAGGTCCGGCTCCTTTTTTTCCTCCTTCCGTCCAGCGGCCGGGGAAGAATGCTTCTCTGCAGATGTGGGCGCCTTCTCCTCCCCGCCCTGTCCAGAGTCCGCCGGCTCCGCGGCAGGCGCCGGCGGTGGCACAGCAGCCGGCTCTTTCTCCGGTTTCTCCGGTAGAACGACCTGAACCTCGGCATCGTTCAAACGAAACGCCGAAATCAGGCCGGACCGCGCCCCCTCCAATACCACGGAATCCGTCTCCGGTCCAAACACCCGCACTTCCATTTTTCGCTGCGCCTTATGTACCCGGACCTGGGCGGGGTACGCCCCTAAAACAGACAGCACTCCTTCTGGGAAGGAGCACCGGCTGAAGGTCTGTTGAAATGTCGGCATACCAATGCTCTGCATGGATCACTACGCTCCTCGTCACAGTGTCTCAATCAGTTTCATCAGCGCCGGGACTAGCTGGTCCTCCGGCACCTTCCCCACAATCCGGCCGTGCTGGAAGAGCACGCCCTCTCCCTTGCCCCCGGCAATGCCCACATCGGCATGGCTGGCCTCCCCGGGGCCGTTGACTGCGCAGCCCATGACCGCCACGGTGATCGGCTTGTCCACGCCCTTCAAAAGCTCCTCCACCTGCCGGGCCATGGGGATCAGGTCGATCTGGGTGCGGCCGCAGGTGGGACAGGCAATGAGTTCAGGCCCTTCCCGGCGCAGGCCGATGGCCTTGAGGATCTGCCGGGCGGCGGCGATCTCTTCCACTGGGTCGGCGGTGAGGGTCACCCGGAAGGTGTCTCCGATGCCCAGGGCCAGCAGGCCGCCGATACCCGCCGCCGACTTGAGAATGCCCAGCTCCGGCGTACCCGCTTCGGTCACCCCCAGATGGAGGGGGTAGTCGTACCGGGCCGCCATGAGCTGGTAGGCCCGCATGGTGGTGGGCACGTGGGAGGATTTCAGGGAGATGCAGATGTCGCGAAAGCCGAACTGCTCCAGCAGCCGGGCGTGGCCCAGGGCGCTCTCCACCAGGGCCTCCGGGGTGGGGCCTCCGAATTTGGCCAGCAGGTCTTTCTCCAGCGAGCCGCCGTTCACGCCGATGCGGATGGGGATGCCCCGCGTCCGGCAGGCGTCGGCCACCGCCTTCACCCGGTCGGGGGAGCCGATGTTGCCCGGGTTGATG
>CAJLWS010000082.1 GCA_905210385.1 uncultured Eubacteriales bacterium
TCCTGACGGAGCCGGAGCGGGATCAAACGCTCCGGCCCCAAATCAGACGCAGCGAGAAAACCAGCGGCCGCCGCCCTCCGTTCTGCCCAAAGGGGGAGCGGGCGGGAAATAATCAGCCCTCGAAGGAGGCGGCCACGCCGTTGTCGGCGATGAGCTGGTCGATGGTGCCGTCAGACAGCCAGGTGTTGATCAGATCATCCAGATACTCGGCCAGGCCGGTGTTGCTCAGGGCGGTGGCGATACCGTACTCCTGGGGAGAGAAGCGGATGGAATCCAGGATCTCCACCGTGTCGTCCAGGTAGCCGGACAGGATGGAGCCGTCCACGCAGAAGGCGTCCACGCGACCCGCGTCCAGGGCGGTCTTGATCTCGGGATAGGTGGCGTATTCAGCGAAGTTGTCCGCCTGGGTGAGGGTGACGCCGTTCTCCGCGGCGGCGGCGATGAGGGCCTCCATGGAGGTGGAGCCGGTGGACACGCCGATAACCTTGCCCTCCAGGTCGGCGTAGTCAGAGATGCCGCTGTCCGTCTTTACCAGCAGGGAGACCGCGTCGGTGTAGTAGGGCGTGGTGAAATTCCAGCTCTCCTTCCGCTCGTCGTTGATGGTGAAGGTGGCAATGACCATGTCAATGTCGCCCGAGTCCAGCAGCTGGCCACGGGTGGCGGCAGTGACGGCGGTGAATTGCACGTCGTCAATACCCAAGGTCTCCGCGATGCGGTAGGCCATGTCGATCTCCATGCCGGAATACTCCTCGGTCAATACGTCCTGATAGCCAAAGCCGGGCACGTCAGACTTGACGCCCACCCGGAGCACGCCCCGGTCCACAATGGCCTGCACATCGGAGGGCAGCTCCTCGCCGGTTCCGGCGGAGCTTTCCTCCGCGCCCTGGCTGTCCTGGGCCCCGGAATCGGAGGCAGAACCGCTGTCATTGCCGCAGGCGGCAAAGGCAAAGCACATGGCAAGAGCCAAAAGCATGGCGATCCGTTTTTTCCAGTTCTTCATTCTAAATCCTCCTGTTCTTGCTAAAATGGATCTATTCTTGTAGACACGCCGTCGTGCCCAGACAAGCGGGAGATCAGCGCAGGATCTTGCTCAAAAACGCCTTGGTGCGCTCCTCGGTGGGATTGGTAAAAAAGTGCTCTGGCGACCCTTCCTCTACGATACGGCCGTCATCCATGAAGATGACCCGGTCGGCCACCTGGCGGGCAAAACCCATCTCGTGGGTGACGATCACCATGGTGATGTTCTTCTCGCTGGCCAGGCGGATCATTACGTCCAACACCTCCTGAACCGTCTCCGGGTCCAGGGCGGAGGTGGGCTCGTCGAACAGAATGATCTTGGCCCTGGAACACAGGGCCCGAGCAATGGCCACCCGCTGCTGTTGACCTCCGGAGAGGGTGGCAGGATAGTTGTCCGCCTTCTCTCGCAGCCCCACGATGTCCAGGTATTTGTAGGCTCGCTCCACCGCTTCTGCCTTGGGCACCTTCTGCAGCTTAATGGGGGCCAGGGTCAGGTTCTCCAGCACAGTTTTGTGGGGATAGAGGTTGAACTGTTGAAACACCATAGCGGTGGAGTCCCGGACGATCTGGGTCTTATTCTTGTGGGTGAGCCGCGCGCCGTTGATGTAAACCTCACCAGAGGTGGGCTCCTCCAGAAAATTCATGCAGCGCACGGTGGTGCTTTTCCCGGAACCGGAGGGGCCAATGATGACGAGCTTCTCACCTTTTGCAACTTGAAGATTGATATCTTTCAAAACATGAAGACTGCCGAAAAATTTGTTGACGCCAACCAGCTTGATCACAGGAAATGTCTCCTCTCTCTGAAAACTGGATTTTTGAATATAAATTCTGCGCGCAAAGAGGGGGGACAACCCTCGCACGCAGGGAACTTTACTGCTTTATTACATTATATCGTGAAAAAACGGGTTCGTCAACCGCAATTAGAACGGGGATATTGATAAAAATGAACGAAGCTGGAAGAGAATTTTGGTGAAATGGCATTGGGCGGGATGGGGGGAGGAGTGGAAACATAAAAATGCAAAACCTGAATGGAACATGCAAAATCCATCTGGAGCGGACCAATCCCGACAAGAAATCTGAAAAAACTGCCATGGTTGCGCGATGAAGGAATTGAGAAAAAACTTGCATAATGAACCAAAAACCAGAGCAGTAAGGCTATGCTGCCAGTCCTGGAGTGCCCGACCAAGGAACGCCTGCAGCCGGGACGGAATTAACAAATCTAAAACAAAACGCAAATACTTTGAACACATCGCTCCGCTATTCTATAAAAAACAAAAGGAGGCCGCCGGAGGGGGGATAGGAATGGACTGGAAGCGGGGCTGGTCCAGGGTGAAAAGGTGGCTGTTCCCCGGGTGGGGGGTCACCCTGCTGCTGGCCGCAACAGGGTGCGCGCTGCTGGCGCTGGTCTTTGTCCGGCGGCTGGAGGAGACTCCGCTGGCCTATGGGGCCTACCTACTCTCCGCCTATGCCCTGACGGCGCTGGTGGGGGCGGTGGCCCGATCCTGGCGGCCTGTCTGGGACAGGATCTGCGCCCTTCCCCTGGCGGAGCGCTGGCTGGCCGACCCCCGCTTCCGAGTGCGCATCGGGCTGCTGCTTTCCTTTTTCATCAACCTGTGCTATGCTGGGATGCGGATGGTCTATGGGGCGGTCTACGCCTCGGGCTGGGAGGCGGCGGTGGGCATCTACTACCTGCTGCTGTCCGTCCTCCGGTTCTACCTGATGCGCAAGGTATCCCCCGGCGGCGGGCGGTATTGGGAGGAACTTCGGGTCTACCGGGTGACGGGATGGCTGCTCATGGGGCTGAACCTGGCCCTGACGGGCGTCTCAGCGCAGATTGTGCTGGACGGCCGCGGGTATGACTACCCGGGCACCCTCATCTACGCCGCGGCGGCCTACTCCTTCTACAGCCTGACCATAGCCATCATCAATGTAGTGAAGTACCGGAAATTCCACAGCCCGGTGCTCTCGGCGGCCAAGGCGGTCAGCCTGACCACCGCCATGGTATCCATCTTCTCCCTGGAGCCTGCCATGCTCTCCCAGTTCGGCGGGGAGCCCCAGTTCCAATTTTTGATGACAGCCAGCACCGCCGCCGGTGTGTGTGTCCTTGTGCTGGCGATCGCCCTGTTCATGACGATCTCCGCCAGCAGAAGGCTGAGACGACAGTAAGGAGGAAGCGAGTATGGTCCATATTCTGGTCCTGGAGGACGACGCGAAACTTAGCCAGTTGGTGTGCACCTATCTCAACGACAGCGGCTTTGAGGCGAAAGGCTGCCTGCGGGCCAGCGACGCCTACGACGAGCTGTACAACAGCCTGTACGACCTCATTATTTCCGACATCATGATGCCCGAGGTGGACGGATTTGAGTTCGCCCGGACAGTGCGGCAGGTGAACAAACATATCCCCATCCTGTTCATGTCCGCCCGGGACGACCTGCCCGCCAAGCAGAAGGGGTTCCAGCTGGGCATCGACGACTACATGGTCAAGCCCATCGACTTTGACGAGCTGCTCCTCCGGGTGCGGGCTCTTCTGCGCCGGGCCAACATCGAGACGGAGCGGAAGATCACCGTGGGCAACCTGGTGCTGGACGCCGACGGCATGACCGCGGAGGTGGACGGGGAGGAGATCCCCGTGACCACCCGGGAGTTCAACATCCTCTATAAGCTGCTCAGCTACCCCAAAAAGACCTTCACCCGGGCCCAACTGATGGACGAGTTCTGGGGGGTGGACTCGGACGCCAGCCTCCGGGCGGTGGACGTGTACATCACCAAGCTCCGGGACAAGTTCTCGGGCTGTGACGGGTTCGAGATCAAGACCGTCCGGGGGCTGGGCTACAAGGCGGTGCTGAAATGAGCAGGGTGCAAGACTCCGTCTACGGCCTGGTACGGGTCAGCCGCTTCCCGCTGGCGCTGTTCGGGGTCATTTTGGGCGGGCTAATGCTGGCCTCCGGCGTCCACGAGGGGCTGATCCTGCTGGTATATCGCCTGTCGCTCAACGATATCATCCTGGTCCATGCGGTACTGGTCTACTGGGTCCTGGTGTCCCTGGGCATGACGCTGCTGATCCGTCACCTGATGAAAAATACCTTCGAAAAGCCGGTGCAGGAGCTGGCCGCGGCCACCCGAAAGGTGGCGGAGGGGGACTTTTCTGTCTATGTGCCCCCCATCCACACCGCCGACAAGCTGGACTACCTGGACGTGATGATCATGGATTTCAACAAGATGGTGGGGGAGCTGGGCAGCATCGAGACGCTGAAGACCGACTTCTTCTCCAATGTCTCCCACGAGATCAAGACCCCCCTGGCGGTGATCCAGAACACCGCCCAGCTGCTGCGGGATGAGAGCCTGCCCCCGGAGCGGCGGGCGGAGTATGTGGACACCATCGAGAAGTACGCCCGGCGGCTCAACGACCTGATTGGCAACATCCTCAGGCTCAATAAGCTGGAGAAGCAGACCATCCAGCCCAAGCCGGAGCCCTACGACCTGTGCGCCCAGCTGGCCCAGTGCGCCCTGCTTTTCGAGGAGCGCTGGGAGGAGAAGAACATCGAGTTCGAGGCGGACATCGAGGACCAGTGCACCATCCAGGCGGACGGCAGCCTGCTGGAGCTGGTGTGGAACAACCTGCTGTCCAACGCCTTCAAGTTCACCGAGCCGGGGGGGACGGTCACCCTGCGGCAGACCTCCACCGCGGACGGGGTGGAGGTGTCCGTGTCTGACACCGGATGCGGCATGGATGAGGAGACCATCAAGCATATCTTCGACAAATTCTACCAGGGGGACACCTCCCACGCCACCGAGGGCAACGGCCTGGGCCTGGCCCTGGTGCTGCGCATCCTGCGGATGGTGGGGGGGTCCGTCTCCGTGTCCAGCGCCCCGGGGGAGGGTAGCACCTTCACCGTGCGCCTGCCGGTCCGCGCCGGGCAGGGAGAGCAGAGAGAAACCAAAACTGGACCAAAGGAGCGTCAAAAGGCATGAGCGAGATCAAGGAGGACGGAGCGTCCTTTGTAGGATATGAGTATAAGGAGATCCCCGCCGGAGGGGAACGGGCTTCCCTCTATCTGGACGGGTATCAGAATTTTGGATGGGTGCTGGACGAGCGCACCGGAGAGGAGGCCCTCCGCCGGGGCAAGGGCAAGCTGACCCTCAAGCGGGACCGGAAGATCATCAACAAGATGGAGCTGACCCGGCTCCAGCGCCATTTCGAGGCCTGCGTGCGGGAGCTGGATGAGCTGGAGCAGTCCAAGACCACCCGAGCCTCCATTGGCGCCATCACCGTGGGACTCATCGGCACCGCCTTCCTGGCCGGGGCCACCTTCGCCGCCACCCACCAGCCGCCGCTGATCGCCCTGACCATCCTGCTGGCCATCCCCGGCTTCGTGGGCTGGATCGTGCCCTGGTTCCTTTACCGGGCCATGGTCCGCCGCCGCACCAAGGTGGTGGACGGTCTGATGGAGCGCAAGTACGACGAGATTGATGAGATCTGCCAAAAGGGACACCAGCTGCTGGTATAACAATTCAGAATCCGCCTCCGCTGTCAGCGGGGGCGGAATTTTTTTGCGCAAACCGCAGCTTTCGCATTTCAGAAACAAAACCACAGCAATTCCAACACACTCCCATTCTATGATATCCCCAGAAACAGGGAGAGGCAAGCCCCCAAAACAAAGGAAGGAAAGCGAGTGTGTGCAATGAGCAAGTATCAGATGAAGACACCCAAAAAAGTGGAGGACGCCGTGGTTGGAACCTACCATAAGATCGAGGACGCCGTAGTGGGCGCTTACCACAAGGTGGAGGACACCGTGGTCGGGACCTATAAAAAGGTGGAATCCGGGGCGGTGGACAGCTATCGGAAGGTGGAGCGAAAGTTTGTAGATACCTTCCTGGAACCACGGGACGGCCAGGCTGGGGATAACCCAGAGGAAGGGCCCGACGAACTTTAACAGAAGGGAAACAATTCAGAGTCATTAGGGAAACAATTCCCATGTAAGATACAGACCATAAAAGCTAAAACAAAATAGCCATTCCTAAGAATGGAAACGCTTAATTGAGAAAGGACGAGAAACAGCATGAAAAAGAGCAGCGTTGCGGCAATCTCTGTGATGGGCACAGTGGGAGGGCTCCTGCTGGCCATCGGTATGTGTATGTGTCTGCTTCCTGAGTGGAACGCCTTTACCCCCGGCGTGATCCTGGCGGTGCTGGGCGCGGTGGTCCTGGTATCTATCTGGCCGGTGAGCCGCAAGGCCCTGGCCCACCTCACCGGCGGCTATGTGGCCGCCACCCTGCTGGGCCTGGTGGGTGCGGTAGCCCTGGGCATCGGCCTGGTGAACTGCCTCCAGACCGTCACCACCTTCGGCCTGGTGGTGGGCATCGTCGGCATCGTGCTGCTGCTGACCGCCATCTTAGTGGGTCGCCGGGCGGCGGGCAAGCGTGCCATCCCCTTCAACGGCAGGACGGTGCTGGCCTATGCGGTGGGCATCGCCGGCGCTCTGATTCTGGGTGTGGGTATGTGCCTGACCATGGTATGGGGCTCCGGCCTGATGATCCCCGGCATCCTGGTGGGTTGCGTGGGCCTGCTGGTATGCGTGCTCAATATGGCCCTGCGGCTGGCAAAGGGCGCCTGAGTGCGGCCCTGTCCGGGACCGAAGCCGCACTGTACCCTGTACACGAGAAAACATAGCCGGTGTAGAGGGCGGCGACAGTTCCCTGCACAGCGAAAACACGGCCCCTCCGGGAGATGACGGAAGCATCCCGGAGGGGCCGTGTCGTGTCATGGGGAGCCTTCAGGTGGGAGGAGGCGTCAGGTGGATGGGACGTCCTGCGAAGGCTGGGTGTCGGCGGGGGACGGCTCCCGCGGCTCGGGTTGGCCGGGACGGGCCAGCAGTCCGGCCTTGGCCTGGAGCACGCAGGCGGCGTACCGGCATATGGCGAATACGCCCCAGAGGAAGAACGCGCCGAAGACCATCTCGTCCATCTCGTCCATCAGGAACAGGAAGGTGGTGCCCAGGCCGCCGGCTGCGACGATGCGAAAGCCGGCCAACAGCAGGGCCGGGGTATAGAGGATGGCGGCGGCCAGG
>CAJLWS010000083.1 GCA_905210385.1 uncultured Eubacteriales bacterium
TAGTTGGCTTTCTCCGAACGAATTCACTGTCCAATATGTTTGACAAACCTACAGCCTCCCAAGGCAGACGGCGATGTTTTTCTTGCTTTCAGCGGGTATCTATGTTAAAATTTTATTGAATTTTGGCCAGGAATTTTAGAAGGAGACCATTCGGGTTGAAAATTTACCCATAGGAGGGAACGCTTACATGCCAAATTGCAAAACCACCATACCCTATCATGGCACGCCGGAGCAGGAGGAGCGCCTGCGGAAAGTGATTGCGGAACACAAGGGGCAGCCCGGCGCCACCATGCCGGTGCTTCAGGCCGCCCAGGGGATCTTCGGCTACCTGCCGGAGGAGGTTCAGATCATGGTCGCCGAAGGGCTGGACATCCCCTTGTCCGAGGTCTACGGAGTGGCCACGTTCTACTCTTTCTTCTCCCTGAACCCCAAGGGAAAGTACCAGATCTCCGTCTGCCTGGGCACCGCCTGCTACGTGAAGGGGGCGGCGGATGTGCTGGCCGCCGTGGAACAGAAGCTGTCCATTGCCTCCGGTGGTATCACCCCGGATGGACTGTTTTCTCTGGACGCCTGCCGGTGCATCGGCGCCTGCGGTCTGGCCCCTGTGATGATGATTAACGATGACGTGTATGGTCGGCTCACCCCCGCCCAGGTAGGTCCCATCCTGGACAAGTACATCAAGATGGGATGAAAGAGCTCTCACTTCATATCTTGGACGTGGCACAGAACTCCATTTCCGCCGGGGCCACCCGACTGGAGCTCACCCTGACGGAGGATGCAGGAGGTTGGCTTACCGTGGTCATCGCCGACAACGGCCGGGGCATGACGCCGGAATTCCTCTCCCGGGCCACCGATCCCTTCACCACCACCCGCACCACCCGAAAGGTGGGTATGGGACTGGCCCTATACCTGCTGGCCGCGAAACAGACCGGAGGCACTTTGTCCATGGAGAGTACTCCCGGGCAGGGCACCACCGTCACCGCCACCTTTGACCGTAAACACCTGGACTGCCCCCCGCTGGGAGATCTGGCAGGCACCGTAGCTCTGCTCATTCAAGGTAGCCCGACGCTGGATCTGCGCTATCGCCACACTACCCCCAAGGGGGAGGTAGAGTTGTCCACTGGAGAACTGAGAGCCGTGTTGGGGGAAGACATTTCCCTGGCCGAGCCGGAGATTTTTACCTGGATTCAAAACAACCTGTCCCTACAGGAAGCCCAATTGGAAGGAGCTGCCGAAGCATTATGAAAAGCCTGGAAGAATTGAGAGCCATCCGCGAAAAGATGAAACAGCAGATGGATCTGCGCGGCCCCAATGAGGACCACATCCGTGTGGTGGTGGGTATGGCTACCTGCGGCATCGCCGCCGGCGCCCGGCCCGTACTGACCGCCTTTCTAGATGAGATCGAGAAGCGGGGGCTGAAAAACGTCACCGTTTCCCAGACCGGTTGCATCGGTGTGTGCCGGCTGGAGCCCATTGTGGAAGTTTTTGTCCCCGGTGAGGAGAAGGTCACTTATGTGAAGGTGAAGCCCCAGATGGTACCCACGATCGTGGAGCAGCACCTGGTCAATCACAGCGTGGTGACCGATTACACCATCGGGGCCGCTGAGTAAGGGGGTGGGAGAGATGAGTCATATTCGCTCCCATGTGATGGTATGCGCCGGTACCGGCTGTACCTCCTCGGAAAGCCCCAAAGTCCTGGCCGCCTTTGAGAAGGAACTCAAGGCTCATAAGCTCCAGGATGAGATCCGCATCGTCAAAACCGGCTGCTTCGGCCTGTGCTCCCAAGGGCCCATCGTCATGGTCTTCCCGGAGGGGGCCTGCTACTCCAAGGTAACCGAGGCGGACGTGCCCGAAATCGTCAGCGAACACCTGGTGAAGGGCCGCATCGTCACCCGTCTGCTCCACATGGAGGGGGACGAAGGGGAGACCGCCACTTCCCTGTCTGAGACCCAGTTCTACAAGCATCAGCTGCGCATCGCCCTGCGCAACTGCGGCGTCATCAACCCCGAGTCCATCGACGAGTACCTGGGGGTGGACGGCTATACCGCCCTGGAGCGCATTCTAACCGAGCAGACGCCCCCGGAGGAAATCATCGACTGCCTGAAGAAGTCCGGCCTGCGGGGCCGGGGCGGCGCCGGCTTCTCCACCGGTATGAAGTGGCAGTTTACCTATGAGGCCCAGAGCGACGATGGGGTAAAGTATGTCTGCTGCAACGCCGACGAGGGCGATCCCGGCGCCTTCATGGACCGCTCCGTGCTGGAGGGGGATCCCTTCTCCGTCATTGAGGCTATGACCATCGCCGGCTACACCGTGGGATCCGGCCAGGGCTACATCTATGTCCGGGCGGAGTACCCCATCGCCGTCAAGCGGCTGGAGATCGCCATCGGACAGGCCCGAAAATACGGCCTTCTGGGCAGAAACATCCTGGGCTCCGGCTTTTCCTTTGACATTGAGCTGCGCCTGGGCGCCGGCGCTTTCGTGTGCGGCGAGGAGACTGCCCTGATGACCTCTATCGAGGGACACCGGGGCGAGCCCCGGCCCCGGCCTCCCTTCCCGGCAGTAAAGGGCCTGTTCGGCAAACCCACCCTGCTGAACAACGTGGAAACCTACGCCAACATCACCTGGATCCTCAACCACGGCTGGGAAGCGTTCGCCGCCATCGGTACCGAGAAGTCCAAGGGCACCAAGGTCTTCGCCCTGGGCGGCAAGATCACCAATACCGGCCTGGTGGAAGTGCCCATGGGTACCACCCTGCGCACCATCATTGAGGATATCGGCGGAGGCATCCCCAACGGTAAGAAGTTCAAGGCTGCCCAGACCGGCGGCCCCTCAGGCGGCTGCATCCCCGCCGAGCTCATCGACACCCCCATTGACTATGACTCCCTCACTGCCATCGGCTCCATGATGGGCTCCGGCGGCCTGATCGTCATGGATGAGGACAACTGTATGGTGGACATCGCCAAGTTCTTCCTGGAGTTCTGTGTGGACGAGTCCTGCGGCAAATGCGTCCCCTGTCGGGTGGGTACGAAACGGCTGTACGACCTGCTGTGCAAGATCACTGCCGGTGACGGCACGCTAGAGGATCTGGACACCATCGAGGAGCTGTGCTACCACCTGAAGAGCTCCGCCCTGTGTGCCCTGGGCCAGTCCGCCCCCAATCCCGTACTGTCCACTCTGAAATACTTCCGGGACGAGTATGTAGCCCATGTGGTGGAGAAGCGTTGTCCCGCCGGTGTGTGCCGCAATCTATTGCGCTATGAGATCGACCCGGTCAAGTGCCGCGGCTGCACTCTGTGCGCCAGGAACTGCCCGGTGAACGCCATCACCGGCGCGGTGAAGGCGCCCCACATCATCGATCAAAACAAGTGCATCAAATGCGGCCTGTGTCAGTCCAACTGCCGCTTTGACGCCGTAAGCAAGCACTGAGGGAGGGCGTGACGAACATGGAAGAGAAAATGGTCAACCTGACAATCGACAACATCCCTGTCACCGTCCCTGCCGGGACCACGGTGCTGGAGGCCGCACGGGATGCAGGTATCAAGATCCCCTCCCTGTGCTTTCTGAAGGACGTCAACGAGATCGGTGCCTGCCGCATCTGCGTGGTGGAGGTGGAGGGCGCCCGGAGCCTGATGGCCTCCTGCGTCTACCCGGTGAGCGAGGGCATGGTGGTACGTACCAACACCCCCAAGGTCCGCCATTCCCGGCAGCTCACCCTGGAATTGATCCTGTCCAACCACCGCATGGACTGCCTGACCTGCTCCCGCAATGCCCAGTGCGAGCTGCGTCAGCTGGCCGCTGACCTGGGCATTGATGCGGTGCGCTACGCCAACGATGAGCTGCTGCCCCGGATTGAGGACACCGCCCTGCACCTGGTGCGGGACAACTCCAAGTGCATTTTGTGCCGCCGGTGCGTAGCCACCTGCCGCAAGCTGCAGGAGGTGGGGGTCATCGGCACCAATGACCGGGGCTTCATGACCCATATCGGCTGTGCCTTTGACCGAGACCTGAGTGAAGTGGACTGCGTGTCCTGCGGACAGTGCATCGTATCCTGCCCCACCGGCGCTCTATCCGAACAGGATTCCACCGCCGAAGTGCTGTCTGCTCTCCACGACCCCAGTAAGCATGTGGTGGTGGGCCCCGCCCCCTCGGTGCGGGTTACCTTGGGCGAGTGCTTCGGGATGCCCATCGGCTCCAACGTGGAGGGCAAGATGGTGTCCGCCCTGCGCCGCCTGGGCTTTGACAAAGTATTCGATGTGGACACCGCCGCCGACTTCACCATCATGGAGGAGGGTACCGAGTTCATCCACCGACTCCAGGAGGGGGGCGCTATGCCTATGATCACCTCCTGTTCCCCCGGCTGGATCCGGTTCTGCGAACAGCACTATCCGGAGTTTGTGCCCAATCTGTCCTCCTGTAAGTCTCCTCAACAGATGTTCGGCGCCCTGGTGAAGAGCTATTACGCCGAGAAGGCGGGCATCGATCCCAAGGACATCTATGTGGTGTCCATCATGCCCTGCACCGCCAAGAAGTACGAGTGCAAGCGGGAGGAGCAGCGCATGGCCAACGGCTGCATGCCGGTGGACGCCTCCCTCACCACCCGGGAGCTGGCCCGGATGATCACCCAGGCGGGCATGATGTTCGACCACCTGCCCGACGGGGAATTTGACCCCATGCTGGGCGTGTCCACAGGCGCGTCGGTCATCTTCGGCGCCACCGGCGGCGTCATGGAGGCCGCCCTGCGCACCGTGGTGGCCCAGCTCACCGGGGACGAGATGGCCCCCCTGGACTACACCGAGGTGCGGGGCACTCAGGGCATCAAGGAGGCTTCCTATGAGCTGCCCGGCAAGACCGTCCGGGTATGCGTTGCCTCCGGTCTGCACAACGCCAAGCTGGTGCTGGATGGGGTGCGTTCGGGTGAGCTGCAGTACGACTTCATCGAGTTCATGGCCTGCCCCGGCGGCTGCGTCAACGGCGGGGGGCAGCCCCTGCATCCGGCTACCGTACGTTCCTTCACCGACCTGCGGGGCCTGCGGGCCAAAGCGCTCTATAAGCAGGACTCCGGTATGGAGTTCCGCAAAAGCCATGACAATCCGGTAGTCAAAGAAGTGTACGCCACCTACTTGGGTGAGCCCGGCGGCCACAAGGCCCATGAGCTGCTCCACTGCACCTATGTGCCCCAGAAACGCTACCGCACCGACCCCTGAGTTCTGCCATACTCTCACTCCCTCCGCTCCCGCCGAGCGGAGGGAGTTTTTTCTTTCCTCTGTTCTATCCTCGCCCCGCAGCGCATAGAGTGGGATGAGGTGACAGTTCATGCGAAAGAAACGGACAAGGAAACCATTCTCCCGGTGGCTGCGCCAGGGCATCGCCCTGTTTGTGGCAGCGGCCGCCCTATGGCTGGTGTGGCTCACCGGCGACCCTGCGGCTACCCTTTCCCGGTTGGCCGGTAGCACCCAGCTGGCCACTGCCCTGCTGGCCGCCGAACTGGGCGTATCCCCCCAGGATGGCGCAGACCTGTCTGGTTGGGACAGGCTGGTGCTGGCTCAATCCTCTCTATTGAGTGGGATTCTCCCAAATGGCTCTCTAACCACTCCGGAGGAGGAACCCTCTCCACAATTGGAACCTTCGCCGGAGGTCACAGTGGAACCTGATCCTCTCCCCTCCGCCACGGAGGAACCGGACGGTATCATCCCTCGGACCATGGTAGCAGGCACCTCCGCCAGCTATGTCAACTCCGGATCAGTGTCCATCTATAATCACACGGATTACACCCTGGACATCGACCAGCTTCTAGCCGACGCACCCGCCCTCACCGCTGGCAGCGACGCCCCTCAAGTTCTCATTTTCCATTCCCACGCCACCGAGGCCTATACGCCGTCCGGCACTGACGTATACGAGGAGAGCGATAGCTACCGAACCCTGAACACCGACCAGAATATGGTCCGGGTGGGGGAGGAAATGGCGAAGATCTTTGAAGACGCCGGCATCGAGGTAATCCATGATACCACTCTATACGATTACCCCAGCTATAACGAAGCCTACAACCGTTCCTCTGCGGGCGTCGCCCATTGGCTGGAGGAATACCCCTCCATCCAGCTGGTACTGGATGTACACCGGGATGCCCTTGCCGCCAGCGACGGCACCATTTACAAGACAGTGGCCGGCACTGTAGAAAACTGTGCCCAGGTGATGATGGTCATGGGCAGCGACGCCATGGGGCAGGAGCACCCAAACTGGCGCATTAACCTTTCGCTTGCCACCAGCATTCAGAAGACTCTGGCTGACAAGTGGTCTACTCTGGCACGGCCCCTGGTACTGCGCACATCCCGGTTCAACCAGCACCAATCCACCGGTGAGATCCTGTTGGAGGTGGGCACCCATGGCAATACCCTTCAAGAGGCCATCACCGCCGCCCGTCTGTATGCCAGAACGGTTGCTGATATGATGACCGGCAAAGACTGAGCTGCTTCCTCAGCAGTCCCAGCTCAACCCGCACAGGCTCATGCGAGGAATTTTTGAAAAAACGCTTGCCTTTCGCCGGGAATCGTGCTAAGATATTAGGCACCTGCGCGGGGTGTTTGCGCCCATTTTTCCGATTATACCGCCGAAAGGATTGAATAGCATGACCACTGCCCAACTCGTTTTGTCTATCATCTACTTTATTATCGCTCTAGCTCTCATTGCTATCGTGATGCTCCAGTCCGGCAAGAGCGCCGGCCTGTCTGGTACCATTGCTGGTGGGGCTGATACCTTCCTGTCCAAGAACAAGGCCAAATCCGCCGACGCGCGTATGGCCAAGATGACCAAGTGGGTCGCCATCCTGTTCCTGGTGCTCACCATGGTGATCTGCTTCGTCAGCTGAACCGGTTCCACATAAAGCCTATGAGGGGCGGCACTCTTTGAACCGCTACCCGTCAAGAGGACAGTGAAAAAATATAAAGTTTTCCTGGCCAGC
>CAJLWS010000084.1 GCA_905210385.1 uncultured Eubacteriales bacterium
CGTCGATCCTGGCAATCGACTCGATGGTGCCGGCGATGTCCACCTTGACACTATTGTTGTGGTAAAGGCTGTCCAGTTTGGAACTCCCAAAAAAAGTGACTCCTGTTATTGCAAAGGCAATGGCGTCCGCAATCCGTCGGCAGGCCTGTCCGTCCCCATAAGGGTTAACCGCATGGGCCATCTCTCGGTACGCCTGGGGAGAGTCCATCAGTTCCTCTGCCAGATTCAGGACACGTCCAGTCTCCACGCCCGCGATCTTGACCGTACCGGCCTCCACCGCCTCCGGGCGTTCCGTCTCCTGGCGCAGGACAAGCACCGGTTTGCCCAGGGCGGGCGCCTCCTCCTGAAGGCCCCCGGAGTCGGTCATCACCAGATAGCTGCGGGCCATCAGGTTGTGCATCTCATCCGCCGCCAGCGGCTGGATCAGATGGACATTGGCCAGTCCGTCCAGATGCCGATGAGCCGCTTCCTGCACCACAGGGGACAGATGAACCGGGTAGATCAGCTCCATCTCGTCGGAATAGCGTTGGGCCAGCAGGCGCAGTGCCGTCATGATCTGCTCCATGGGCTGGCCATAGTTCTCACGCCGGTGGCAGGTTACCAGCACCACTCGCTTTTTCTCATAATCAATCTGGTTTAGGGTATCAGTCGCAAAGTGATAATCCTTTACAACAGTTGTCCGCAGGGCATCGATCACGGTATTTCCGGTGACGTAGACTCCCTTAGAAATTCCCTCACGTTCCAAGTTTGCCCGGTTTGCCCATGTGGGGCAGAAATGGAGGTCCGCCAGCCGCCCCACCAGGGAACGATTCATTTCCTCTGGAAAGGGAGAATACTTGTCGCCTGTGCGCAGCCCGGCCTCCACATGGCCAATGGTAATCTTCTGGTAGAAAGCGGCCAGGGCTCCTGCAAAGGTGGTGGAGGTGTCGCCGTGGACCAGCACCAAGTCCGGGCGCAGCTGCTCAAAGACCTTTTCAAGCCCAAGCAAGCACTTGCTGGTGATGGTGGACAGGGTCTGCCTGGGTTCCATGATATCCAGGTCAAACTGCGGCTTTAGCGGAAAGATCTCTAAGACCCCGTCCAGCATCTGCCGATGCTGGGCGGTGACGCAGCAGTAGCTCTCAAACTCTTCTCGACGCTCCAACTCCTTCACCAGGGGGGCCATCTTGATGGCCTCCGGCCGAGTGCCAAACACGGACATCACCTTCAATGGCCGCCCAGCGCCCTGGTCAGCGCTCCGATGGTCCACGCTGCTCCTCCTCCTCATCCATTGATTTTCTGTGCTGGGTATGACCGCTTCCGGCATGGCCTGTGATCAACACTCTCCAGGCCAGCAGCGCAGCAAGGCCAGCAGCAGCCAGGAAAATCAGCGCCCGCAGTGCCCCGCTGGTGGTGAGAACCACTGCGGACAGGCCCAGGATGGCCGAGATCACATAGAGCATACCCACCGCCTGCTTCTGGGACAGGCCCATGTCGATCAGTCGGTGGTGGATGTGGCTGCGGTCTGGGCTCATGGGGCTCTGCCCCTTGGACAGCCGACGCACCACGGCAAAGCACACGTCAAAAATGGGCAGGCCCAGGATCAGGAAGGGGGCCACAAAGGAAATGATGGTATACATCTTGAACATGCCCTGAATGGACATATTCGCCATGATGAAACCCAAAAAGGTAGCTCCGGTATCTCCCATGAAAATCTTGGCGGGGTTAAAGTTATAGGGCAGAAACCCGATGCACGCTCCCACCAGGGCGCCCATGATCATAGCCACGTCCAGCTCGCTCACCAACAGGGCGATGATGAGCATGGTGGCCGAGCTGATGGTAGACACCCCGCAGGCCAGACCGTCCAGCCCATCGATGAGGTTGACCGCATTGGTAATGGCCACCACCCAAATCACCGAGATGGCGATGGACAGCCAGTCGTCCAGCACCCATACAGGATTCTCACTGAAGAGATTGGGGTTGGACAGGATGCGGATCTGGTTGCCTGCCAGCACCGACACCAGCGCCGCCACGATCTGAACCACGAATTTCAACTTGGCGGGCAGGGCGTAGATATCGTCAAAGACTCCCAGCACCACGATGATGACCGCACCCAGCAGCATCCCTTGCTCTGGGCCATTGAGGGGAATCATCAGCACCACGGCAAACATGAATCCCAGGAAGATGGCCAGTCCGCCCAGCCGCGGGATGGGATGGTCGTGCATCCTCCGGTTATCCTTGGGCACATCAATGGCCCCAACCTTCACGGAAAAGGCCTTAACCAGCGGCGTGATGGCAAAGGACACCACCGCCGCCAACAGCAGGGTGAGCAGAACAAGGCCCACGACGCTCATATCCAGCGCCTGCCCTGCCTGTATGATCTGTATCGTCAGCACGCGTAGTCACAGCTCCTTTACCGGCTTACAGGGCCACAAACCCCACTTTTTTATAGACCTTGCGCAGGGTCTTATTGGCCACGTAGGACGCCTTCTCCGCTCCGGCCCTGTACACCGACTCCAGGTAGGCCTTGTCCTTCAGGATGCGCCCGGCCTCCTCCCGGATGGGCCGGAGGGTCTCGATGACCGCCTCCCCCACCGCGGGCTTGAAAGCGCCGTAGCCCTTCCCGTCAAACTCCTGCTCGATCTGGTCGTAGCTCTTTCCGGTGACAGCAGAGTAGATATTCATCAGATTGGCCACCCCGGGCTTACCCTCCGGGTCGTAGCGGACGCAGCGCTCCGTATCGCTGTCGGTAACGGCCCGCTTGAACTTACGCTGGACGTCCTCCGGCTTCTCCATGAGGAACACGCAGCCCTCGGGGATGGACTTGCTCATCTTGCTCTCCGGGGCGGTCAGCCCCATCACCCGGGCTCCTGCCTTGGGGATATAGGGCTCCGGCATTTTGAACACCTCGCCGTAGATCCCATTGAACCGCTGGACGATATTCCGGGTGAGCTCCACATGCTGCTTCTGGTCCTCCCCCACAGGGACATAGTCTGGCTGGTAGAGCAGGATATCTGCCGCCATCAGAGCAGGATAGGTGAACAGTCCGCCGTTGATGTTGTCCTTATGTTTGGCGGACTTATCCTTGAATTGGGTCATGCGGGACAGCTCCCCGAACATGGTGTAGCAGTTGAGCACCCAGCCCAGCTGGGCATGGGCGGGCACATGGGACTGGATGAACAGGACGTTCCGTTCCGGGTCCAGCCCGCAGGCAATGTACTGGGCCAGCTGCTCCAGGGTGCGCCGGCGCAGGTCGGCGGGATTCTGCCGCACGGTGATGGTATGCAGATCCGCCATGAAATAGTAGTTGTCAAACTCCTCGGTGCGGTCCACCCAGTTCTTGATGGCACCCAGATAGTTTCCCAGATGGAGGTCGCCGCTGGGCTGGATGCCGGAAAGCATAACCTTCTTCTTCGCTTGTTCTTCCATTCGTAGTCACGACCTTTTTCACAGTTCTTTGGGACGGACTGGCCTTACCCTTCCTGGTTCAGATACCGGGTGGGATCCACCGGCACCGCGTCCGACCACAGCCGCTCCAGGGCATAGAACTCCCTGGCCTCCTCGGTGAACACATGGACCACCACTGCGGAGTAGTCCAGCAGGGTCCACTGGCCCCCCCGGTGCCCTTCCACATGATGGGGCTCCTCGCCCCGCTGACTCATGGCCTCCTCCACCGCATCCGCCAGCGCCCGCACCTGGGTGCTGGACGTACCGGTACACAGGACGAAGTAATCTGCCAACGTGGTCTGATCCCTGGTATAGAGGACCTTGATGTCCTCTCCTTTTTTCCTGTCCAACGCCTGCACGGCGATGGAGGTCAGTTCCTCTGCTGTTAACAAGTATACTGCTCCTTTCCATCCGATTTCACTTCGGTTCTATTGTTTCCGTTTAGCCGCCCTGCCCATCCACCGCTTCTGACGCAGCAGGCGCCTGCGGCTGCTGGGATTCCATCGGCTCCTCCGAGGTCGCAGGCGGACTTACGCTGTCCGAGGGCTCCGGGTCTTGGGTAGGCTCCGGCTCCTCCGACGGGACCGGCTGGCTGGGCTCCGGCTCCGGGGTGGGTTCCGGTTCCGGGGTAGGTTCCGGTTCCGGGGTGGACACCGCCGGCGGAATGCCCGCCGACGGATCGGCCAGCACCCCTGTGGTGGAGGACAGAGTATTTCCGTCGGGGCTGACGCTGATCAGATCCAGCTCGTTCAGGGTCACCTCGTCCACGAAGGGATTGAGAGACTGGTTGATCAGCTCCAGCAGGGCCTCCTGGTCCGGGTAGATCCGGTAGTTGTAAACTCCGCCGAACACCGCGTGGTAGGGCATGGTGACAAAGTTCACGTCGTCCACGCTCAGCCCGCCGAAGATGGCCTGGGAGCCAAACCAGAACAGGTTCTCCACCGTCAGATCGCTGGTCACCCGGGCCGAAAACAGCTCGGCCAGCTCCCCGATCTTGGTGACGTTCTTCAGCTGGAGGGTCTGGCTGAGCACCGCCTTCAAAAAGTCGTTGCGCATATTAATCCGGCCAATGTCGCTTCCGTCGCCTTCGTTCTTGTATTCACTCCACGTATTGTTATGGCGCCAGCGGATCACCTTCATGGCGTCCTCTCCGTTGAGGTACTGGTAACCCGGTTCGAAGTGGATATACAGATCCTGATACGGATCATCATAATCCAGGTGATAGGGAATGTCAAACCAGACGCCGCCGATGGCGTCCACCATCTCCCCCACCAGCTGCCAGTCGATCATCACATAGTAGTCGGGGACGAAGCCCACCAGCTCGGACACCTCAGTCTTGAGCCCCTCGACGCCTTCCTCTCCCTGGCCGTAGCGGTTGTAGACCGCGTTGAGCATCTTTTGGCCCACAGTGCGGCCGCTGGAGTTGATCAGGGTATCCCGGGGGAAGGACATCACCGTGGCCTGCTGGTTGGTCACGTCGTAGGACACCAGCATCATCACGTCGGTGGAGCCGGAGACCTCATCTGGGCCGAACACCAAAATGGTATAGAAGTCCTCGCTCTTCCGTTCTCCGCTCACCTTGGGCTGGACGGAGTCGATGTCGGTGCCGTCACCCGGTTCGCCGCTCTCCGCCGCCGGATCGCCGCCGGGCAGGTCGGGCCGCTGGACCCACCGGGTCCACAGCACGGCAACCACAGCCGCCAGCACCATGATCACCGCCAGGATGATCAGGATAATTGCCCTTCTCCATTCCCTCTGTCTCCCGCCCGAAGCCTCTCTTCTCTTACCGTTGGGATTCGCAGTCATAGCCTAAGTCCTTTCCGCAATGTTTGCTCTGCTTCCAAGGTGTTTGGATGCACCATCCGGTTGCGCTCCAGCATCTCCTGGATGGACAGCCGGACGCCGAGAAGCACCGCTCGGTCCAGATCCTCGTAGGCCAGGCGGCGCATCTGTGCCACTTCGGGGAAATCCCGCGTAGGCTCGATGTAGTCGGCCAGATAGAGCAGCTTCTCCTCCAAAGTCATGTTCCCCCGGCCGGTAGTATGATATGAAATGGCCCGAAACACCGTCTCGCTCTGCCCAAAGACATACTTTGCCAGGGCCGCGCCGCTCTTGGCGTGGAGCAGCTTCTCTGCGCTCCGCTCCAGGCTGTCCAACGGCACACCGTAGCGATGGCAGATCTCCAGGTGCTCCTGCTTGCTCAGGTACTTGGTGCAGTCGTGAAGAATCGCGGCCCGGCGCAGCTCCCCCTCATCGGCCCCCCATCGCAAAGCCAGGCGGGCCGCTTCCTCTTCCACTCCACGAATATGAGCCACTCGCTTGGCCTTCACCATGGAGTAGGAGACGCAGCGCAGGTCCTCTATGGTTAGACGGGAGAGGTCGGCGCAGGTTCCATATAGTTTCTCTCTCAAAATATAGCCGTATACCGCCGGAGGCAGATATTCCCGCCCCCCACCCTGAGCCAACAGCTGGCGCAGCTGGGTGGAGGACACGTCTACCAGCATCAGGTCTGGGATGGCGATGGTGGCCACCCGGGCCCCGTAGGCGCGGTGCAGGAACTCCCGCTGAGGGGCGAACAGGCGCTCGGTGTCCTCATGGGTGCGCCCAAAGGCGCACACCCCGGCCAGGGACAGGATGACCTCTGGCTCATGCCAGTCCTGCAAAGACAGAAACATATCCGTTCCCATGAGCACCCACAGCTCCGCGCCGGGCCACTGGCGGGCCGCCTGCCGCAGGGTGTCCGAGGTATAGCTCTTCCCAGGGCGGCGCACCTCTGCGTCCCACACCTGGGTCAGCTCAGGTTGGAGCATCTGGTCGGCCAGGATGGCGGTCATCTCCAGGCGCTGAGCCTCTGTGGGACTCCCGGCGGGGAGAACTTTGTGCGGTGGCACCCCTGCCGGGACAAAAACCAGGCGGTCCAATCCCAATGCGGACGAAGCGGTCCTTGCCGCCGCCAAATGCCCCAGATGGGGCGGATTAAAGGTCCCGCCGTAGATCCCGATCTTCATAACCAGACCGCCTTCCCACAGATCGTTTTGATCGTTCTAACTCCGATACAGCCCCCTGATTATTTCACCAGCTTAATCCGCTTATCCTTCTCTTTGCTATGGGTCTCCCGGTACAGCACGAACCTGGTGCCGATGACCTGCTTCCCCATGGAGCAGGCTCCATGGGGACCCCGCATTTTCCATGCTCGGCGGAAGTGAACTCCGCCTGCGCAAATGGGTTTGCGCGGCAAACCCATTTTACGGCGCACTCGCGCCGGCCGCCAGCCGGCGGCTGTGGTCCAGGTCACTTCACCAGCTTGATGCGCTTATCTCTTTCCTTGCTGTGGGTCTCCCGGTACAGCACGAACCTGGTGCCGATGACCTG
>CAJLWS010000085.1 GCA_905210385.1 uncultured Eubacteriales bacterium
CTGGCGCGGCTTGGCCGGGTGGAAACGGTGCTGCCCGGCGGCCATGGATGCCACCTGGAATCCATGCCTGATTTTTTAAAATCGATTGCTAATTTTTTCGAGAAGCAAGTAAAATAATATCTGAGGAACAAATAGCAGGGCTCCTCGACTTGGAGACAATTTCGCAAATCAAAGGGAAATAGCTATGTGAAAGCCAGTGTATGTGCTTTTTAGCATCATTTTTGTGCGCACTGATCGTCAATTGACCAAAGGATATCTTAGGTGATAGTAGGTAAGTGCAGGTATTTTACAGCAAGTGTAACCTTTAATATGCTCGCTGATTCGCTTGTTTTCACTCGTATTCTCACATTTTGAATTATTTAGTAGACCTTACGGTGGTCAAGCATATCTATTTTTGCGAAACTTATTCTACCTTATTAAATCAAAAAACGTAGTTCCGTTTTTGAAAAATCACGGATTCAGAGATGCAGCAGGGCAAAAAGTGACTCGAACCCTGCCTCTCTCCCTATCACAGGCCGCCTGCGGCCCACCGAACCTTTTCGGTGGACTGCAGGCGGCTTTTTTCATTTCAGCCATGGAGGTGAAGCACATGACCAGCCGCAGCAATCCGCCCCGCCCCCGGGGTCCCCCCGAGGCGCCCCGAACACAGAATTAGAAAAGGAGTTTTCAGCTATGAATCACAGCACTGCAAACCATTCCCCCTGGCGAAAGGCCCTGCTGACAGCCCTGCTCTGCCTGGCCTGCGCCCTGCTGGGCGCCGCCCTCACCGGCTGCCAGGACACAGCGGCTGAGCCCACCCCCACCGGCCTCGTCTATGACGACGCCGCTGTCGAGGGCGGCTGGGAGAGCCTGGGCCGGGAGGAGATTGAGGAAAACCTGAACCAGCAGGTGGAGGAGGGGTACATCAACATCTCCATGAACGCCTCCCCGGTCTTTGAAAACGGCCAGGCCGAGGGCAACCTCATGATTGTCAACGAGACGGTCAACCGCTACCCCCAGCAGGTGGTCATCACCCGGGACGACACTGGGGAAACCATCTACACCTCCGCCGCCATCCCCGTGGGCAGCAAGATTGCCGCCGACACCTTGGACGTGGACCTGGAGGCGGGCACCTACGACTGCACCGCCATGTTCCACTCTCTGGACCCGGACACCGGGGCCGTCTTAGGCTCCGCCGGGGCCAGTATCACCATCACCGTGCAAAACTAATTAAATCTATTCAATCAAAGGAGAATCTCTATGAAAATCAAGAACCTGAAGCGTTTCGCCGCCCTGTCCATGGCCCTTTGCCTGTCCCTGTCCCTCATGACCGCCGCCTCCGCCTCCAATGAGGCCACCAGTTCCGGCGGTACCGCCTCCTCCAACGTCACCCTCAGTTCCACCGAGGACGGCTCCCTGGAGGGCACCCCCGCCGCCACTGCCATGTCGGTCACTGTCCCCACCGTCCTGCCCATCGCTGTGGGCACCGATGGCTCCGTGGCCACCGCTTCTGATGCCAAAATCACAAACAATTCCTACGGCGCGGTGAAGGTGTCCTCCGTGACGATCCAGGCCGCCGAGGGCTGGCACCTGGCGGCCTTCGAGACCAACATGGCGGATGAGAAGGTGGACAGCAACCTCATCGGCTTTGCCCTGACCATCGGGGGCGGCGCCCAGCTGGCCACCAACGAGAGCAGCACTGAGACCCAGACCCTGCTGGACGCCGCTGCGGAAGGCTGCTATATGACCGGCGCGGGAAACACCTCCGGCAATGCTGTGACCATCGCCTATGACGCCGTGGTGTCCCCCGTGTCCAACGCGTTCACCAACACCGGCGTGGCCAGCGTGGTCTTCACCGTGGAGTGGGATATCTAAGACGAAACTTTGTGCAAAGGTAAAAGCCAGTTTCAAGTATCCACTGGAAGTTGCCTTTGCATCTTAGGAAAAGGACTTGCGCATCTATCATAATCATAATATAATTCGTATAGAATAATGCACGGAGGCGAAACTGTATGGTCATCAAGTCATCGACAACCCTTCGAAATGATTATGATGGAATGGTCAAGTTGGCCAAAGAGCGGCAGGAACCGATCTTTATTACCAGAAATGGCGATGGAGAGATGGTGTTCCTCCCCATTGAGGTCTGGGAGCGCAGGGAAGCGGAACTAAACCTGCTGGCCGAAATGCTGCGGCGGGAGCAAAACCGTCAGGCGGGAGCAAGAACGTTCAGCATGGAGGAAATGCACAGCCTGACGGAGGAGATGCTGAATGAAGATCGAATGGCTCTATGAGGCCCAGCGGGAGTATCATGACTTTCTGACCTACTATCTCACGATGGTTGGGGAAAAATATGCCCGGCGATTCAGCGAGAGAATCTTGGGGGCTGTGTCAAAACTGGAGGATATCCCGGAACTGGGTGTTCTTAAATCGGATACGCTGATGGGAAAGCATGGATTTCGCGCCCTGTTTATCGAGCAGTATGTCTGCGTCTATAAGATTATAGAGGACACCGTATATATCTATCACTTGGCAGACGCACGAAAAAACTATATCTATCATATTTTTGGAACAGAATAACGACACGATACACGGAAGGGAGCGGCCCGCGGGCCGCTCCCTTTCCTATTTGGAGGGACACAATGAGAAAACTGAAACGATTGACCGCACTCATCCTGGCCCTGGTGCTGTGCGCCGGGATGATGACCTACGCCAGCGCCGCGGACATGGGGAACTTCACCGACGTGGACCCGGCGGCCTGGTACTATGAGGCGGTGGGCGAGGCGGTGGACAACGGCCTGCTCATCGGCAAGGGGGAGGGTGTCCTGGACCCCCAGGGCTCCCTCACCCGGGCGGAGATGGCCGCCGTGATCAACCGGGCCTTCGGCGCCTATGTGGAGGGGGATATCTCCCGGTTCACCGACGTGCCTGAGGACGCCTGGTACTACGATGAGATCGCCATGGCCTACCACATGGGCACCTATGTGGGCGCTGGGGAGGACACCATGGCCCCGGAGGCGGACATCACCCGGCAGGAGGCCATGGCCGTGGTGGCCCGGGCCCTTCAGTTGGACCTGGAGGACTACGGAAACACCGACCTGTCCGCCTTCGCCGACGCCGGAGCCATCTCCGGCTGGGCCCTGCCCTACGTCCGGGCCATGGTGGGGGCCGGGTATATCCAGGGCTGGGACTCTAAGCTGTTCCCCCGGGACGCCATCACCCGGGCGGAGTTTGCCCAGGTCTTTGCCAACATCATTGGGGAGTACCTGACGGAACCCGGCACCTACACCCAGGACTATGAGGGTAATCTGCTGGTGCGCACGGACAATGTGACTTTGCGGGACCTGACTGTGGACGGCGACCTCATCCTCGGCTGCGGCGCGGCGGACGGGGCGGTCACCTTAGACAACGTCACCGTCACCGGCCGGGTGGTGGTGTGGGGCGGCGGCACCAATGCCGTTTGGATGGACAACGGCACCGATGTGGCAGACCTCATCGTCTGCCGGGTGGACAACCCGGTAAAGGTCATCTTCGACCGGGACTCCACCCTGAAGGTCTACGACAAGATAGACGTCACCATCACGGACCGGGCGGAGGCCTTTGAGGAGACGGAGGTCCTCTTCTACGACATCTCCGGCATCCTGGGCGAGCAGGATCAGGTAAACGGCACGGTGGAGGACAGCCAGATTGTCCTCTCCATCCCCGCCCACCTGTTTGCCACTGTGGGAGACACCGCCCTGCCGATAGAGTTGGTCAACGGCAGCGAGGGGGACACCTACCAGGTGGAGCTGCGCCGGGACGACACCGGGGAGCTGGCGGCAGAGCCCGTCACCCTCACTCCCAACGGGGCCCTGCTGGCGATACGGCTGGTGGAACCCCTGCCCATGGGGGACTACCCCTGCACAGCCACCGTCACCGCAACCCGGGACGGCCAGGTGCTGGGCACGGTAGAAATCGCGGTCACCATCCACTCCGGCTACCTTTGGAATTTGTGATAGGAGGCGATTCGTTTGAAAAACAGACTGTTGGCTCTGATTTTGAGCCTGGTGTCGGCAGCCGCCCTGGCCCTGTCCGCCTCGGCGGCCCAGACCCACGAGGTACCCGTCACCCTCACGGTGGTGAACACCCAGCAGCGGATTTCCGTCACCGTCCCCGCCGCCCTGCCGGTGTCGGTGGTGGACGGCTATGTGGTCACCGCCACCAACGCCGCCATCCGCAACACCGCGGCGGAGGGGGCGGTGCACATTGCCGCTGTGACGGTCACCGACGGCACCCTTGCTGTGGGACACTACGAGCATTTTGAAGAAGGGGCTGCCAACACCATCGCCCTCTCCCTCAACGGCTGGCCCCCCCGGGGAGCCGGGGAACTGGCCATCACGGAGGAAGCCTTCCCGGCCATCGGGGCGGGAGAATCCTTGGCGCTCAATTACGACGCCAAGGTGAACGCCGTGGGAGAGCCGAAAAATGAGACAGCCGCCACGGTGGTTTTCACCATTGCGGCGGCAGAGTAAGGAGGCGCGGCATGAAAAGTATTCGCAGATTTTTTGCCCTGACTCTGGCCTTGTGCCTGGCTTTGGTATTGGCGGTTCCTGCCCATGCCGCATGGCCGGATGCGGATCGGGACAACACCCGCGCGGAGTGGACCCGCACCTACTACTGTCCCACCTGCGGTTCCCAGTGTGTAGTTGCATCGGAAAACAACGATCCAGCGCAGACAAATCATGCGAAGGTTTGGCATTGTGTCAACTCCTCCTGCGCCGATTATGACGCTAATCGCGGACACTCCAAGTGGTTTTATACTCTGAACGCCCGACATATTTGGGACAACACTGGAACCTGCACCGTCTGCTATGCCTATGACGCCAGCCAGGCCACCTGCAGTCACGGCAGCTACACCTACAGCTACGTGCCTTATAACAGCAGCTACCACAGCTATGTCCAGAGCTGCCGACTGTGCGGTGAAACGATCTCCTCCTCACTTCAGTCCCACCGCACCAGCTATACCTGCACCCCAAACAACAGCAGTACCCACAGCTATGCCTACGTCTGTACTCAGTGCGGAGACACCACCAGCTCCGGGACAGCAGTCCACAGCTGGTCTATCAGCTACAGTCCGTACAGCAGCACTCAGCACCGGATAAGCCAGACCTGTACCGGATGCAGCTATGGTTCATCCAGCTATGCCGCTCACACGGACAGCGATGGGGATGGCCGGTGCGACAGCTGCTCGTACAGCATGAGCGCCACCATCACCTGGGATTTAGGGGACGGGGAAACCCGAACCTCTCAGCAGAACTATGGAGAAAATCTGGTGCTACCCACCCAGCCCCAGAAAGATGGGTACACCTTCCTGGGCTGGTTCACCGCACAGAGCGGAGGTACCCAGGTGACCGGGGACACCGTTTATACTACAG
This sequence comes from uncultured Eubacteriales bacterium, assembly GCA_905210385.1. GTDB lineage: Bacteria > Bacillota > Clostridia > Oscillospirales > Oscillospiraceae > Enterenecus. The sequence goes on from CAJLWS010000085.1 coordinate 5,391, forward strand.
GAAGTCCCACCACCTATTACGCCCGGTGGGAGCGGATTTCCGTATTCTCCGTGACCGTCCCTGCAACTCTGGTCCTGACCGTGGATGAGCGGGGCGAGGTATACGCCGCCGATTCCGCACAGGTGATAAACCGCTCCACCGCTGCGGTGCAGGTGACTGGTGTCACCGTGACTGCTGTGAACGGCTGGACTTTAGTCCCCTACGATACCGACATGGCGGAGGAAAAGGTGGACAGTAATCTCATCGGTTTTTCCCTCAATAGGACTGAAACAAGCCGAAAGGGTGACACCGAAACTCTGTCCTTGACCGGAAACTGGACCGTCCCCCTGGGCGGCACCCTGCCCCTGTCCTACGATGCGGTGGTGTCCGCCTTCTCCCAGCCCGTGGATGAGCAGGTGGCGTCCATCGTGTTCGTCCTGGCGTGGGCATGACGGAGGCTGCGGCATGAACACACCGTCGAAAGAGTGGCTGGACTTCCTGCGAGAGCAGTATCCAAAAGGCAGCCGGATCAGGCTCACCGAAATGGGAACTGATCCACGCCCTATTCCCCCCGGCTCCACCGGTACCCTACAATTCATTGACGACGCCGGGCAGTTCCATGTGGACTGGGACAACGGGCGGAGCCTGGCCTTGGCCATGGGGGCGGACCGGTTTCAGGTCCTGCCCCCGAAGCCCACTCTGCTGAAACTCTATATGCCCCTGACCGCTGAGCTCCACGGGCCCGACGCGTTGGGAAGCCTGTCGGAGGAGGGTATCCCGCTGGACGGCAGGGAGCTCATTCCCTATGAGGATGATATCATCGCCGCGCTTGCGCTGGAAACAGTCCCGGAGGAGGCGGAACGGGGGCTGATGCACTGGTACGGCCAGGAGGATACGCTCGACGCCAAGGTGCGCTCCGCCGTATTCACCACAGAGGCCCGGGACGGCCAGCTCTGGGGGGTGGCGGAATGCCGGGTGGTGGGCGAGCTCACGCCCAAAGAGCTGGCTGATCTGAAAGAGTACCTCACTGGCCAGGCCTCGGACGGCTGGGGCGAGGGCTTTGAGCAGCATGAAATTGCGGTGGACGGGGGCGAGCTGTACGTCCACCTGTGGAACAGCGAGGACTGGAGCATCCGGACTGAACAGGAACAGTTCGGGCCCGAGCCGGAGCGGCCCAAGCCCAGGCAGCGGGGGGCCAAGAGGGACGGGCCGGCCCGCTGACAAGCATAAAAAGTGAAAAATAAAAAAGAGAAGGAGGGAAACGACCCAATGTTGAAAATTACAGTGATCGGCAACCTGACCAACGACGTGGAGCTCAGGCGCAGCGAGGGCACAG
>CAJLWS010000086.1 GCA_905210385.1 uncultured Eubacteriales bacterium
CCCCAGGCGGGGCTTGACATGGCGGTCCATGTCGCCCCGGTACCGTTTCAGGGTGCCGGGGCGCAGGGTGAGTGCCATCTGCTCCAGCCAGCGGTCCAGCCACTCTGACAGCGTCATTCTGCTCTCCTCCGTCAGGTCCACTCCCTGATAGGCGTCGATGTTCTGCCGGAGTTTGGCGGTCAGTTCCTTTTGGGTATCTGCGTAGATATACCGGAAGATTGAGTCGCCATTGCTCTTGTGGCCCACTACGATCCGGCCCTCCCAGCGGCCATCCTCCCGCTTGCGCACCATGCCGTCCCCGGATGGTCTTCGCTTTGCCATGTTTCTTACCTCCAGAGTTTATCTTTGATTTGCGGTGCAATTTCTGGGGGACTCACTTGATAGACGGGAACTTGTGAGGCTCTGCCACCCATTGATACACCACAGCCCCGCAGCGGCGGCAGATCAGATAGCGAAGCCGGCTGCCCAGGAGTCCGTGCTTCTTGTAGGTCACCAGCGCCTCTCCGTGCTGCCAGCCCAGGCCCAGATTGTCGCTCCCGCAGTACTGGCACCGCTGGACTGGGGTTTGATTGGTCGTCATTGGTCATCCCTCCTCAGCAACACAACATACCACAGAAACAGGAAATAGCCAGGGGCACGGCGAACTATTATCAGAAAATTATCATTTTGCCTGGCCTTCTTGCTCCAAGGGCTTTCCTATTGTTTTAGGTGCCGTAATTTTTGAGGTGCTCACATCCCGCCCATGACCATGCCGCCCTGGTTCTGCGCCTCCTCATGGTCATCCGGTTTGTGGCCCATAGCGATTTTCTTTTCCTGAATCTTTCTCCGAAGTTTGCTGTCTACCTGGAGGCCGGTGCTGGATCGAGGCAGGGAGTGATCCTCGAAGATCCGGCTCATGTGGTAGAGCAGGCGGGTGACCGCCAGCATGACGGAGGGTGGACGGAGGCCACTCTGCCGCTCCAGGAAGAATTGTGCGTACTGGTTTCCCTGGGCGGCGGAACGGCTGAACCAGTCCAGCGCCTGGGTCCGGTCGTGAATCACTCCCTGCCCCGTCAGGTATAACTTGCCCAGCATATACTGGGCATACTGGTTACCCGCCTCCGCTGACTGGGTGAACCATTTTGCCGCTTTGGAAGTATCTTTAGTCAGCGCCTCGCCGGTCAAATACTCCTTGCCCAGCCGGTAAGCGGCGAAGTGATTCCCGTTTTCCGCAGCCTGCCTCATCCAGCGGATGCCATCGTCCGGGTCATGGACTTCGAGATCGTCAGAGAGAAGCAGTTTGCCTAAGACATATTGTGCCTCTGGCAGACCATGCTCTGCCGCCTGGATGAACCAGTACTCTGCCTTTCGACTGTCCGGAATCAGCAGAGGGCCATCCCGGTAGAGTAGGCCCATCATGTATTGGGCGTGAGCATCTCCTCGTTCCGCCAGCCGCTCCAACTCCTCCGCCGCGCAGTCCCGGTCTGCCAGAGGAATGGCTTCGTTCTGGATGATCTGCCGTAGTTCCCAGCAGGCATAGGACTCGCCCTGCACTTGTTCCGGTTCGTCATGGCCGGCCAGGTCAGCGTCCTCGAAGGTGATATCCCCCATGCGGATGCACTCCGCCTCCTGGATGACAGCGTTTTTGATCCGTCGGAACTCCTTCTCCTGGGACAGCTTTTTCTTTTCTCTGAGCTTGTCGTGGTAGTAGCTTTCCACCTCGCTTTGGAGGGCGCACCATTGGGCATAGCAAGCTTTCACCGTTGGTATATCTTCCAACCTGTCCACTACCTCGTCCACGGTTTTCTTGACAGACTTGGGCAGGTATCCGTAGGACTTTTTGCCCTTAACAGTTTCCAACTGTTCAGCCAACTGCGCCATTTTCTGTTCGATGGCTGGCTCTGTGCAAATGCTCCGGGACATCTCTTGGGTGAGTTGTCGGATGGCCCGCCGCGTCTCCCGCACCAGCTCGTCCCGTGACTGTGACTTCTGTTCGTAGGTGTGGAGCATCTCCTGTTTGAAGATTTGGTTGGTCAAATTTGATTTGATCTTACGGATGCCGTCCCGTGTCAGGCATGCCTCACCGGGCACCGTTGACCACGCCATCATGTGGACGTGGGGGTGCTTCCCCTCATCGTGGAAGGCAGCGTACCAGCGGAAGTGGTTCGGTTGGATATTCATGGCGGCGGCAATGTCGTTGCGGTTGGCCCGGAGCAAATTCATCCACGCCTTAGCATTGTCATAGCTAAGCCGGGCGGCATCCTCCCGCTTCAGGGAGATGATGTGTGTCCACACGTTTCCGGTGTACTGGTCTAATTCCTCCATTGCTTTGGCTAAGTCCACACCGTCCTCGTCCCCAAAGAGCCCGTGGTCACCAAGCCGCTCCGCGCGAGGCCGGGTGGCGATGTACTTCATGTAGCCGTCCGACTGCTGCACCGCCGGCCAGTTTTCCTCCAGCGCCCTGGTAATGAATACGGAGGCATTGGCCTTGGTGGGCTTGTCCTTGTAGTCCAAATACTCGCCCAGCTCCTTCGTCTCCGGGAAATCTTTCACCAGTTTGCTGACCAACTGCTCCTGCTTTCTGGTTGGCGGACGGTCATCCGGGAGCAGTTCCACGCGCTCCCTTGTGCCGATGTACCGCAGGTAGCCGCTGACAGAACTGTTGCCATCGCACTTGAGATAAGGGCTTTTCAGGATCAGTCTTGCCACTCATCTCCCTCCTCCCAGGCTCCCCGCACCCGCTGTTCCAGCGAGATGCGGCCATTGGTTTTCTTCACGTTCTGCACGCTCTCCGCCCGTCGACGGCGGAGATCCTCGTCGCTGAACTGATAGGCGTCCGCCAGGATACCGGCCACCATGTCCTGCTCCACCGCCTGCCGGAAGGCAAGGGAGGACAGACGTTCCTCCAGCTGTCCCAGCCGTCCGTCCAGGTACGATTTGATAGATGTTGGCAGGAAAAGGCCGGCGTCGTTGGCGCTGAGGTAGTCCAGGTAAAAGTCCACCGCCCGCTCGACGAAAGCGGTCATACTCCGGCTTCCGTCCTCCTGATACCGGCGCTCCAGGATGGCTTTCTTTTCCGGGGTGAGATAAAAAGCAAATCTCTCTTTTTTGCCCATAAACTGCTCCTTTCCGGGGCGTGACCCCTATTTTTTCGTTATGGCAGTAGGAGTTCGGGGATTGTGACCACAAACGTGATCCCCGCTGCCTGTTTTTGACCCCACTTTTGATACACCGCAAAACCCCGTAACGACCCGCACTGCGGGGCGAAGTGACCGGCCGGAGGAGCCACTGGCGACCCCGGCGTTTATCCTGCTTTTCCTTTCGTCCTCCGTAAATCAGTTATGGGGCGGCAAATTCCCCGGATAGGCCTCCTCCACAGCGGTGGAACAACGGGCCAAATCCGCTCCAAAACCGCCGGGAGGGGCAGGGACTCTGCCTGCCCCGAAGGGAGCCACACAGCGGCCCACAGGCGGTCACGCGGGGCTTTTCTGCTCCAGCAGGAGGTTCACCACACGCTGGCGCTCTGTAGCCAACTCCAATTCCTCCAACTGGCGGTCGTAGTACTCGTCGATCACCTCCTGGATCGGCCGGAGGGTGAACAGTAGATTGCCGTTGCGCTTTTCTCCTGTCTTGGTGATCACCTCGGTGGGTTCCGTGGTGATAAGTCCACGCTCCTCCAGCTGCCGGATGTACTTGCGGACAGTATTTTCACTCATGCGCACTGCTTCGCCGATGGTTCGGATGCTGGGCCAGCACTGATGCGTCTTGCGATTCTCACACCGTTTCAGGAAACTGTACACAGATAACTCTCCGGCGCTCAGGCCCAAGAGAAACACTTCGTTGGGCAGAGAGAAAAAATTTCCTCGTCCGCTGTGCTTGCTGTATCTCATGTGCCACCTCCTGTGTGCTCGTTCACCCACTGGATGAACTGCTCCTTGGGTACCACCATCTTGCTACCGATGCGCAGCACTGGGAAACCCGGTTCGTGCATGAGTTCGTAGCCGCTGGATGGTAACACGCCAAGGACTTTCGCCACTGTTTCTGAATTGAGAAACAGCGGCAGGTCATCGTAGGACTTGTATTCAGATTTTTTCAATCAGCATCCTCCTTTGAAATATCACGGACATCATCTGGGCGAACCAGCTGCAGGAACTCCTCCACGGAATTGACCACCCCGGCCTCCTTCAGCTGTTGATAACGGATCAGGTCACAGAGCGTTCGGAGATTGACCTCCGTACACTCCAGCAGCTTGTCCATGGCCACGATCTGCTGCGTTGTACTGAGTTCCGTGGGCTTGTCCGGATTTTGCAGATAGGTTCGCAGCGCATCCTCTTCCGGCATCTCTTCCCCCAGGACTGCCTGCATCTCCCGAAGAACGTAGTCCATAGTTTCATTTTCAGCGTTAGCAGTCAGTGCTTGCAGCAGCTGTTTTGAGCTGTTTCCAAATACATTCATGATCTTGTACTCCTCTGTAGGTTTGTTCAGGGCCGCCCGGCCACGGCCAGAGCCGGGGTTTCCAAGGTCCGGAAATTTTGTCCTCTACTTATCAGGACACTCACAGGCGATTTGTAAACCAGAAAAACAAAAAATTGAGGGGCCCTGTCAAATGACAGAGCCCCTCAACTGTTCGTGGAGCTTTTTCAGCCGCTTTGATACCGCCGCCTTGGACACGCCGTAGATCGTCCCGATCTCCTCCATGGTCAGACCCCTGCCATATCGGAGTTCTACAAGATCCCGGCCCTGGTCTCCCAGGCCATCGACGGCTTTCCGCAGAGTTTCAAGCTGGAGGTTCCGGAGTACAGTATCCTCCACGGGACGCCTGACACAGTCCGAACAGAACAGCACCGTTTCAAAATCACTTTTACTCAGATGCCTATGGTCCCGCTTGTCCTGCGCCTGTTCCCGCTTCCGATCCTGCTCCAGGAAGTCTGCGACCTCCTTTGGCACTGATACTTGCTGGCCACTATAGGTAATCACGACAGAGTCGCTCATTTGCACCCTTTCCGCTTTACACGGGAAGGTGCACACCCGCGCTGCCGGCACAGCGCCAAATACTGAAGACCTTCATGGAAGTTCCCTTCGTACAGGGTGGTTGTGGTGCCCTACGAGGCCCATGAATGTCTGAGGTCCCACCGGGGTGTGGACCTCACCGGAAAGCTGCGAGTTTTCGGCTTTCGCCTACGTTCAGTATAGAACAAATGTTCTTTCCTGTCAAGAATGTCCGCGAAAAATAGGTTCCTCATGGATCAGCGGAGGACCTACAGTTGTTTTCTCCCCTGCAGAATTTGATGGACCCTCGTCTGTTATAGGTCATTTATTTTTTAGTAAAATTTTAGTAAAATCTATTGACTTCGAACAGGGGAGAAATATAATGAACTCAGAAGAACTTGAGAGGGAGGGATCTCATGGCGACGATCAAAGATGTGGCCCAGGCCGCCCAGGTCTCGGCTGCCGCGGTTTCCCGAGTTCTAAATAAGGATGACAACATCTCTGTCACGCCGGAGGTGCGGGCCCGGATTTTTCAGGCGGCCCACGCCCTGGGCTATGTGTCGCCCCGACAGCGGCGGGCGGCGGAGCGCAAGACCCATCTGGTGATCGGAGTGGCGGACTGGCGGATCATCCGTCCGGACCGGCCCAATGTGCGGCTCTCGTCCCTGTCCTGCCTGGTGCAGATGATGACCGACCAGTACGAGGTCTCTTTTGTCCGGCTGACCTTTGGGGAGTCCCAGAAAGTGGACGGCATCATTGCCCTGGGTGTGTTCAGCAAGAAAGAGATCGACTTTCTCCGCTCTCTGTCCTTTGCCATCGTTTTCGTGAACTCCAATCAGCACAACTATGAGTTCGACCAGGTGCAGGTGGACTTCGACCGGGGCCAGGAGAAAATGGTGTCCTATCTGCTGGATCAGAAGCGGTACACCGGCCTGGGGTATATCGGCGGCATCTACGACGGACCCAACGGCCGCATCGGTGCCCACCGTCTGGCGGCCATCCAGCGCATCCTGGAGGCACGCGGCCAGTACGATCCCCGCACCTTCCATGTGGGGGAGATCAGCCGGGAGAGCGGATACGCTCTGGCAAAGAAAGCCGTGGAAGAGCATACCCTGGCGGAAGCGGTTCTGCTGGGTAGCGACGAGGTGGCCGAGGGCGCTCTGGAGGCTTTCCGGGAACTGGGCGTCCGTGTGCCGAAAGATGTGGCCGTCATCATCTATCAGGACATCCAGACCCTGGAGAGCAAGTGGCCCACCGGCACCTGTCTGGAGATGTTCCCGGACTATGTGTGGGAGAACGCCCTGGAGCTGCTCTTCGGCCGAATCAGCCAGCGCCGCTCCCAGGCGGTGACCGTCACGGTGCCCACTCACCTGAAGATCGGTGACACCGCCTGACTTCCCGAAACGGTTATCAGAGGGGATTCCCTCTATAACAGATAAGTACAAAATCAACCACAGACCATAAAAATGAAACATTGAGGAGGATCACAGTATGAAGAAAGCACTTTCTCTCCTGCTGGCCGGCGTGATGTGCGTTGGCCTGCTGGCCGGCTGCGGCGGTCAGAACACGGAGGACCTGCAGGGTTCCGGCAGCACGCCGGACACCAGCGACACCCAAGAGACCGGGAACAAGACCATCGACACCCTGCGCATCGCCTTCGTCCCCTCCCGGGAGCCGGACGAGATCATCACCGCCACCGAGCCCCTGAAGCAG
>CAJLWS010000087.1 GCA_905210385.1 uncultured Eubacteriales bacterium
TCCATGCGGGTGAAGCCGATGCGGAACTGGTTCTGGAGCAGCTCGCCCACGCAGCGCAGGCGGCGGTTGCCCAGGTGATCGATGTCGTCCGGGGTGCCCACGCCGAAGGCCAGGCAATTGAGGTAGTTAACGGACGCCATGATGTCATCCACAATGATGTGCTTGGGGATCAGGTCATCCAGGCGGGCACGGATCAGGTCCAGGAAGTCCTCCTGGGACAGGCTCTCGGCATCCCGCTGGTCCAACAGCTCCTTGAGCACGGCAAAGCGCACCTTCTCGGTGACACCGGCCTGCTCCGGATCAAAGTCGACAAAGTTGGCCATATCCACCATGCGGTTGGAGAATACCCTCACCAGATGCACGCCGGTGTGCAGGTCGTCCACCTCAATGGTGGCCTCGTTGATCCCCAGCTTCTCCAGCTCGCGAGCCCGCTCCCGGGTGAGCACTTCCCCCGCTTCGGCCACGATCTCTCCGGTGGCGGGGTCAGCCACAGGGAGGGCCAGCTTCTGCCCCGTGAGCCGGGGGGCCAGGGCCAGTTTTTTGTTGAACTTATAGCGGCCCACGGCGGACAGGTCATACCGCCGGGGATCGAAGAACAGGGCGGACAGCAGGCTCTCGGCGGAGTCCACCGTGGGGGGCTCGCCGGGACGCAGCTTGCGGTAGATCTCCAGCAGAGCCTCCTCGTAGGTCTTGCAGGAGTCTTTCTCCAGAGTGGCCAGGATTCGGGGATCCTCCCCGAACATGTCGAGGATTTCCACATCGGTGCGGGGACCCACAGCCCGGATCAGACAGGTGACGGGCAGCTTGCGGTTCTTGTCGATGCGGACATAGAACACGTCGGACAGGTCCGTCTCGTACTCCAACCAGGCCCCCCGGTAGGGGATGACGGTGGAGGCATAGGTGATGTTGTCCGCCTTGTCCGCATTGCGGGCGAAGTACACCCCGGGGGAGCGGACGATCTGAGAGACGATGACACGCTCCGCCCCGTTGATGACGAAGGTGCCCGCGTCGGTCATGATGGGGAAATCCCCCATGAAGATCTCCTGCTCCTTGATCTCTCCGGTCTCCTTGTTGCGCAGGCGCACCTGCACTTTGATGGGCTTGGCGTAGGTGGCGTCCTGGGCCTTGCACTCCTCGATGGTGTACTTGGGGGGATCGTCCATGGAGAAGCCGATGAAGGATAGCTCCAGGTTCCCGGCGTAGTCCGTGATGGTATCTACGTCGTCAAACACCTCCTGCAGGCCTGTCTCAAAGAACCACTTGTAGGATTTCTTCTGGATCTCCAGCAGATAGGGCATCTCCAGGATCTCCTCGCTGCGGGCGAAGCTCTTGCGCAGGGTCTTGCCATAGTAGACGTCTTTGACCGCTCTTGCCATTTTGCTGATCACGCTCCACTTCGTAGAAAAGTTGCCGGGCCAAAATCAATACACCCGAGCCTGTTGTCACTCTTTCAAAATTTCCTCTTGCCTTTTGCCGCAGAGTTTGGTATACTGAGGTTAGCGTGGAGGAATGTCCTCCGCACTGTTTTGCTGTGCATAAAAGCAATTCATGATACCATAAAGGGCCTGCTGTGTCAAGGCCCTTTTTTCTGTTCTCTCCCCATAAAACCGGCCCCGGACGACATTCCCTCTGGCGTCCGGGGCTGTTTTCATTTTTATGGGGTTTCAACCGCAAGGGCGGAACTCACGCGGGAGAGATCCCGATGAGCAGCCCCACCACCAGGCAGGCGATCACCAGCACCAACATGGCCCACTTGAAGATCCCCTTGAGCAGGGTGCTGTCCTGCCCCACCAGGCCCACCGCCGCCACGGCAGTGGCGATGCACTGGGGGGACAAGATCTTGCCGATGCCGGCGCCGGTGGAGTTGGCCGCCGCCAGCCAGTACTGGGACACCCCGATGGCCGAGGCCGCCTCGGTCTGCAGCCCGCCCAGCAGCACCTCGGTGTTGGTTCCGCTGCCGGTGACAAAGGCGCCGATGGCCGCGATGATGGGGGATACGAAGGGGTAGAACTTCCCGGTGATGGTGACGAAGAGATTGGCCATATCGGCAATCATGCCGGAGTAGGTCATGATCTTGGCCACCGCCAGCACGGACATGATGGTGATGATGGTCTTCACCAGCTGCTTCAGCGTGGCCCCGAACGTGCGCAGCATCAGCCCGGCCGAGGCCTTCTGGGCAATGCCGCCGATGATGGCCGCAATGAAGATGATGATGCCCGGGGTGTTGACCCAGGAGAAGGAGGTGGTCCCGGCGTTGGGGGAGGTGCTGATCTGGAAGGTGGAGCTGAACTGGGCCAGGAAGGAGTTAACCGGGGCCACCAGCTTGGAGGTGAGCAGCAGGAACACAAAGATGAGGATGAAGGGCAGCCAGGCAGTCAGCGCGCCCATGGCGGGCTTGCTCGCTTTGCCTTCGTCCCCTCCGGACACCGCCCCGGCCGAGGCGGCGGCCCGCATATCATATTCTGCGGGCACCGGCTTGTTCCGGCGCAGCCGGGCCATGAGCACCACGCAGGCCAGGGAGACCACAGAGCCCACAATCACGGTGAGCTCCGGGCCGATGAAGTAGGAGACGATCAGCTCGGGCACCACAAAGGACACGCCGGCCACCAGGGTGATGCCCACCACGCCCTTCAGCGCCTTCACGCCCCCGCCCCCCACGATGACCATGAGGAAGGGCACCAGGATCATGAAGGGCAGCATCTGCACCACGGTGGTAAAGGACAGGGGGACGGCCTCCAGCCCGGTGACGCTGGTGAGGGTGACCGTGGGAATGCCCACCGAGCCGAAGGCGGTGGGGAAGGAGTTGGCCAGCATACAGCTCAGGCAGGCGGGGACCGGATTCATGCCCAGGCCCACCAGAATGCCGGCGGGGATGGCGATGGCGGTGCCGAAGCCGGCCATGCCCTCCAGGAAGCCGCCGAAGCTCCAGCCGATGAGCAGGATGAGCACCCGGCGGTCGGCGGACACGCCGGTGAGCATCCCCTTGATGACGTCCATCGCGCCGGTTTTCAGGGACAGGTTATAGGTGAAGATGGCCGCGATGATCACCAGGATGATGGGCCACAGGGCGGCGGCGAACCCCTCCAGCGCGGAGGTGAGGCAGTCCAGCGCCGGCATGTGCCACAGCGCCAGGGCCAGCACCGCAGCCAGGATCAGGGCGCTGAAGCAGGCGATGTGCCCCGGCAGCTTCAGGGCGGCCAGGGCGATGATGAGCCAGATGATGGGGACCAGGGCGATGACGGACAACAACATGGGTACCACTCTCCTTCTTGCAAAACGGCCGGCGGAAAACGGGCGACCTAATTGGTTCTACCATTTTGTTATGAGTCAAGTCCCGCGGCCGGGCCCGCTCCGGAGGGTGTCCCCCTCCGCCCGGACACGGGAAGCACAGGTTGGAAGCAGGTGGTTTCGTTGCTTTGAGTATACGCCTCTCCGGTGGAAATGTCCATATATCCCCCCAGTCTTTTTGCAAAAACAGCACATTGAACAAAAACAGGCGGCCGAATTCAGCAAAACAGAAAACTTGGTTTGGGGGATTGCATTTTGTGAAAAGTGTGGTAGAGTAAAGGTGAAATAGGTACGACCAATTAAGTCCCCAATCAGGGTGGCCGTTCCCCTTTGCCCCGCGCGCAATCCCCATCCTTTCAAATTATTAAGGAGGCGCTTTCAACATGGCTGAGTACAATCCTGTCACAGCGGAAGTCATTGCGGAACTGGAAAAGGTAGTCCCTGGCCGGGTGGTGGTCGGCGAAGAGGTCAACCCCGACTACGCCCGGGACGAGATGCCCATCTACGGCACCCGGATGCCCGAGGTGTCCGTCGACGCCCTCTCCACCGAAGAGGTGGCCGGTATCGTGAAGGTGTGTTATGAGCACAATATCCCCGTCACCACCCGGGGCGCCGGTACCGGCCTGGTGGGCGGCTGCACCCCCATCTGCGGGGGCGTGGTCATCTGCACCACCAAGATGAACAAGATCCTGTCCTATGACCTGGACAACTTCGCGGTCACCGTTCAGCCCGGCGTGCTCCTCCAGGACCTGGCGGACGACGCCCTGGCCCATGGGTGCATGTATCCCCCCGATCCCGGCGAGAAGCTGGCCACCCTGGGCGGCAACGTAGCCACCAACGCCAGCGGCATGCGGGGCGTGAAGTACGGCGCCACCCGGGATTATGTGAAGGCCATGACCGTGGTGCTGCCCACCGGCGAGGTCACCCGCTTCGGCGCCACCGTGAGCAAGACCAGCTCCGGCTACAGCCTGCTCAACCTGATGATCGGCTCCGAGGGCACCCTGGGCATCATCACCGAGCTGACCCTGAAGCTCATCCCCGCCCCCCAGGCCACCGTGAGCCTCATCGTGCCCTTTGAGGATCTGGCCGCCTGCATCTCCACCGTGCCCAAGTTCAAGATGAATCACTTCAACCCCCAGGCCATCGAGTTCTTTGAGAAGGAGATCCTGGTCACCTCCGAGGAGTACCTGGGCAAGCAGGTCTTCCCCCGGAAGGTGGAGGGCACCGAGGTGGGCGCCTACCTGCTCATCACCTTTGACGGGGACAGCCAGGACGAGATGGACGACCTGGTGGAGCGTGCCGCGGAGATGCTGCTGGAAGAGGGCGCGCTGGACGTGCTGGTGGCGGACACCCCCCCGAAACTGAAGGACGCCTGGGCCGCCCGCTCCTCCTTCCTGGAGGGCATCGAGGAGCAGACCAAGCTGCTGGACGAGTGCGACGTGGTGGTCCCCGTCACCAAGATCCCCGACTATGTGATCTTTGCCGACGAGCTGGCCAAAAACTACGACTTCCGGCTGCAGTACTTCGGCCACGCCGGCGACGGCAACCTGCACATCTACACCTGCTCCAACGACATGGAGAAGGACGAGTTCCTGCGCCAGGTGGACGACTTCATGAGCAAGCTGTACGCCAAGACCATGGAGCTGGGCGGTCAGATCTCCGGCGAGCACGGCATCGGCATGGGCAAAGTCAAGTATCTGGCCCAGGCCGTGGGCGAGACCAACATGGAGCTCATGCGGGGCATCAAGAAAGTCTTTGATCCCAAGCTGATCCTCAACCCCGGCAAGGTGTGCTACAACCTGTGAACAGCCATCCGGGTAGAAAATAGGAGGTACTTATGAACATTCTGGTATGTGTAAAGCAGGTCCCGGACACCAACGAGATCAAGATCGATCCGGAGACCAACACCCTGGTCCGGGACGGCGTGCCCAGCATCGTCAACACCTTTGACGGCTATACGCCCTGGAGGCGGCCGCCCGCATCAAGGACAACGACCCCGACACCAAGATCGTGGTGCTGAGCATGGGCCCCGCCCAGGCAGAGGCCGCCCTGCGGGAATGCCTGGCCATCGCCGCGGACAAGGCCTATCTCCTCACCGACCGGGCCTTCGGCGGGTCCGATACCTTGGCCACCAGCTATATCCTCTCCCAGGCCATCCGGAAGGTGGAGGACACCGAGGGCAAATTCGACATGATCTTCTGCGGCAAGCAGGCCATCGACGGCGACACCGCCCAGGTGGGCCCCGAGATCGCCGAGCATCTGGGCTATCCCCAGGTGACCTACGCCCTGGAGGTGCAGCAGGCCGCCGCCGACCAGCTGAAGGTGCTCCGGGAGGCTGAGGACGGCAAGCAGGTCGTGGGCGTGGGCTACCCCTGCCTGGTGACCTTCACCAAGCCCAGCTTTGACCCCCGCTTCCCCACCATCAAGCGGAAGATGGCCGCCCGCAAGGCCGTCATCGAGCAGATCACCGCCGCCGATCTGGCGGGCATCGACCTGGGCCGCGCCGGCCTGAAGGGCTCTCCCACCAAGGTCAAGCGCACCTTTGTGCCCCCCCGCAAGAAGTCCGGCATGATGATCACCGGGGAGACCCCCGAGGAGTGCGCGGGCAAGCTGTACGAGGCGCTCAACGGCGCCCATATCATTTGACGTAAGGAGGAACCGATATGGAAGCGAAAACGAAGGACCTGTGGGTCTTTGTAGAGACCAAGGAGGACGGTTCCGCCAAGAACGTGGGCATCGAGCTGCTCTCCCCCGGTCGGACCATCGCCGACAAGCAGGGCGGCGCCCTGGTGGCCCTGGTTGTGGGCTGCGGCGTGGACCAGGCTGTGGAAGAGGCCGCCACCCACGGCGCGGACAAGGTGGTCGTGGTGGACGGCGAGGAGTTCAAGGAGTACTCCACCGACGCCTACGCCGCCGCCCTGACCACCCTGATTGAGAAGTACGGCCCCGCCAGCGTCCTCATCGGCGCCACCCCCAACGGCAGGGACCTGGGCCCTCGGGTCGCCTGCCGGCTGAACACCGGCCTCACCGCCGACTGCACCGGCCTGGATGTGGACGACGAGACCGGCTGCGTGTGCTGGACCCGTCCCGCCTTCGGCGGCAACCTGATGGCCGTCATCATGTGCCCGGACCACCGGCCCCAGATGGGCACCGTCCGCCCCGGCGTGTTCAAAAAGCCCGCCGCATCCGGCCAGAAGGCCGAGATCGTCCACGAGGACTTCCACTTCCCCGCCGAAGACATCCGCACCAAGCTGCTGGAGAACATCCAGGAGGCCGCCGGTGAGCTGGTGGACCTGGAGGGCGCCGACATCATTGTGTCCGGCGGCCGCGGCGTGGGCG
>CAJLWS010000088.1 GCA_905210385.1 uncultured Eubacteriales bacterium
GGAGGGACGGGGCGGAAGCAGTCTGGGACCGGCTCCCAGAGGCCCAGACGGCCCTTAGCCCAGGCCTCCGGACCATCCGGAACTAGGGCGGCCATCTCTGTGCCGCTGACGCACCGGGGGTAGGCAAGCCGCTTGCCCTGGCTCAGGGCGGCCTGTGCCAGCCCGGACAGGTCTGCCTCCCCCCGGACCGCCCGGTAGAGCAGGATGGTGCGGGCGGACTGGAACTCCGGGCTGGCCAGGCTAGCTTCCACAAGGACCCGGGACTTTTTTGCCCGCTCCTGGGGCGGGAGGGCGTCCCGGGCGGCGATCCCCCGGCGGCGCAGCCAGCTCCGCAGGGCGGCGGGAGAGGCGGTGCGGATGGCTCCCGCCAGGTACAGCGAACCGAAGGCCACCACTGGCAGGCCGGTGTCCAATGCGGAGGGGATGGCTGTGGCCGCCCCGCCGCACACCGCAACAGGGGAATCACACTTGTCCTGAATGGCCTTGGCCAGGTCCTCCGCGCTCAGGGCCCGGGGACTGTCCGGGGTGAGACAGACAAAACCGGCGGCGAAGGGGACGAGGGTGTCCAGAATGGCGTTGTAGTCCTTGTCCGCCAGCACGCCCATGAGGAAGGTGACCTTCTGTCCCGGCAGGTAGTCCCGGAGCACCCCGGCCATGGCCTGGGCGCACTGGGGGTTGTGGCCGCCGTCCAGGATGAAGAGAGGCGCATGGGAGAGCACCTCGAACCGGGCGGGCCACGTCACGCTGGCCAGCCCGTCCCGGACCGCCCCGTCCGGAATGGCCCAGCCCCGGGCGGACAGGGCCTGGACGGTGTCCAGCGCCACGGAGGCATTGCGCAGCTGGTGCGCCCCCAGCAGGGGGAGGACAAACTCCCGCCCCTGCCAGGAAAAGCGCTGGCCGGACAGGCTGTGAGAGAGAGGGGTGATCTCGTCAAAGCGGGACAGGTGCATGGCCGCGCCCTTTTCCCGGCATACCCGGGCAATCACCCCGGTCACCTCCGGCGCGCCGTCGTAGCACACCACGGCGCAGCCCGGCTTGATGATGCCCGCCTTGGTGGCGGCGATCTCCTCCAAGGTAGTGCCCAAGTATTCCGTGTGCTCCAGGCCGATGTTGGTGATGACGGCCACCTCCGGGGCGTCGATGACATTGGTGGAGTCCAGAGCGCCCCCCATGCCCACCTCCAGCACCACCAGGTCGCAACCCGCCTCTAAAAAGTAGACCATGGCGATGGCAGTGACCAGCTCGAACTGGCTGGGGTGATCGGCCATGGCGTCGGCGATAGACTGTACTCGGGCAGTGATTTCGGCCAGCCGGTCCCCGGGGATGCTCTGTCCGGCCACCTGGATGCGCTCGCAGAAATCCTCAATGTAGGGGGAGATATACAGCCCCGTGCGGTAGCCGGCGCAGCGCAGGATGGACTCCACCATGGCGCAGGTGGAGCCCTTGCCGTTGCTGCCCGCCACGTGGACGAACTTCAGTTGTTTTTGGGGATCTCCCAGGGCGTGGAGCAGATCCTGCGTCCGGGACAGTCCAGGGCGGGAGCGGCTCCAGGTAAAGTTTTCGATGTAGGCGATGGCCTGCTCAGCGGTCATGGAGCACGCCTCCCGGAGCGAACAGCTTTTTGAGATGGAGGAGAGGGATGGCCTTGCTCAGGGCCAGCATGACCGCCACCTCCAGAACGGACAGGATAATGGCCTGGGGAATACGAGTGGCCAGCAGCGGCCAGTAGGCGGCGCCGTTGAGGATGGACAGCCACAGGGTGGTGCCGAACAGGCTCAGCACGAACTGGTTGAGGATGGTGGCAGCGATGACGCGGGGCACGGTGGGCCTGCGGTGGAGCAGCAGACCAAAGATGACCCCTGTCAGGGCGCAGTTCAGGGTGAAGCCGGGGAAATAGGGGCCGATGGGGAACAGGATAGCCCCCAAAAAGTCCCCTAAGCCGCCCACGATAGCCGCCGGAAGGGGGCCGAAGAAATAGGCGGCGGCGAATACGGGGACGAAGGCGAACCCGATCTTCAGGTTCCAGGTGTTGATGGAGCAGAACCGGGACAGCACAATGTGGATGGCCACCAGGATGCCCAAGGCGGCCACCAGGCGAATGTTGATCTTTTTCATACAGACTCCTTTCGAATGGCGCCACGAAAGGAGCACATACTCCCAGGGTGGCAGCGGATGCGAGACAGCACCGCGCGCCGGTCCAGGACCGGCGCTTCGTCCGCGGGCAACCTCCCATCCCGCGGCACTTGACGCGCTGGCTCTACTCTGTCGTCGGCGCAAACTACGCTCACTCCGTTTCCCGCTGGCGCGGAAAACTGCGTATCGCTTCGTTGCGCCTCCTCTCCCCACAAAACCCGCTGACGCTGGGCTTTTGCGGGGGTGTTTTTAGTGCGTATCACACCTCCTCTCCCTGACAAAACCGCTTCGCTGGGTTTTGCCAGGGTTTCTTTTCGGTGCAAACTGCGCCTCCTCTCCCGATGCAAACTGCTGGCGCTTGGTTTGCGTTGGGTTTCCTTTCGGCGCAAACTACGCTCACTCCGTTTCCCGCTGGCGCGGAAAACTGCGTATTGCTTCGTTGCGCCTTCTCACTCCACAAAACCCGCTGACGCTGGGCTTTTGTGGGGTGTTTTTAGTGCGTATCGCACCTCCTCCCCCTTGCAAAACCGCTTGCGCTGGGTTTTGCAAGGTTTTTTACGGGGGAATTGCAGCCCACCGCAGCGCACTTCGATGTCCAAAAGGGTGGACATCTCGCACGTTTGCGGGCTGAGAAGTGTTTCCATCCAGGTACACCCCCTGGCCGAAAACGGATCGAAATTCATTCGCGCATACGGCGCGAAAATGGGCGGGCACTAAGCTGGCAAGAAATTTTTCTTGTCAACGTGCTTTTGCCAGAAATGCCCGGGCAAGGGGGAAAATCACGCCGCCCACGGCGTTACCCAGAGTGATGATCAGCAGGCGCAGGAGGGTGTCCAGGCTCCACACCCCGGCCACGGTGAAGTAGAACATGTCTGCCACACAGTGCTCATACCCGCACAGGATGAACACCATGACGCCGAAGAACAGGGACAGGTACTTGCCCAGCTGGTGGGGGTTCTGGTTGAACCCCTCCACGGCGATGTAGATGAAGATGTTGCACAGCATGCCCAGCAGGAACAGGCTCAGCCAGCCATCGTCCAGCTTGGCCTGGCAGACGCTCTGGGCCCTGGCCACCAAATGGGGGCCCGGTCGGGTGGCCTGCACCAGCAGGCCCACGATCACCGTACCCGCCAGGTTGCCCAGCCAGATGACGGGCAGGTTCAGAGCGTAGACCCGGTCTCGCTGAAAAACGTAGCACACCTTGCCGGTGAACAGGTTCAGCCCCAGAGTGCAGATGGTAAACAGACCCACGGTGAAGAACAGGGCGCCCAGCACTGTGCTTTCCAGGGACAGATAGGCCACCCCGCCCAGGGCGATACAGCCGCCCCCCAGGATGCCGGACACGAAGGATTTGAGATAGCTCATGGGTCTACCTCCCGGCCCGAGGCGCGCTGGGCGGCCTCCACCACATGGCTGATCAGCACGCTGGTGGTGACGCTGCCCACACCGCCGGGGACGGGAGTGATGGCGTCCACGATGGGTTCCACCTCGTCATAGACGGCATCGCCCGCCATGGCTCCCAGACCGCCCTTGCCGTTGGGCTTGCTCGCGTCCCAGTTGACGGACACGTCCAGTACCACCTGGCCGGGCCGGACATGGTTCCGAGTGAGGCTGCCAAGCGCCCCGGCGGCGGAGATGAGGATGTCCGCCTGGCGGGCGATAGCGGCAGTGTCCACCGTCTTGGTATGGCAGATGGTGACGGTGGCATGTTCCGCCAACAGCATCATGGCCACCGGTTTGCCTACCACCAGGCTGCGGCCGATGACCACTGCCCGCTTGCCTTTTGGGTCGATGCCGTAATGGTGGAGGATCTCCATACAGGCCTGGGGGGTACAGGGGGGAAAGCCCAGGGGCTTTCCGGCAAATACCCCGGCGGCAGACAGATCGGTCATGCCGTCCACATCTTTGGAAGGGGACAGACGGTTGCAGATCTCACTCTCATCCTGTTTCAGATGGCCGGGCAAGGGGCGCAGCAGCAGGCAGCCCCCGCTGCGGCAGGCTGGACGTGCGCCTGTGGCCAGAGCGGCATCACCGGCAAGTTCTGCCCGAATTGCGGCAAGCCCAAGCCTGCCCCTGCGCCTGCCGCTGGAAGCTGGACATGCTCCTGCGGTGCGACGGCGACCGGCAAGTTCTGCCCGGAATGCGGCAAACCCAGACCGGCGGATACCGGATGGACGTGCTCCTGCGGTGCAGTGAACAAGGGCAAGTTCTGCGCAGAGTGCGGCAAGCCCAAGCCCGCCGGAACACCCAAGTACAAGTGCGACAAGTGCGGCTGGGAGCCCAAGGACCCGACCCATCCGCCAAAGTTCTGCCCGGAATGCGGCGATCCGTTTGACGACGGTGATATTGTTCTTTAATTGACGAACCCTGCCCGCGCCTTTGGCGCGGGCAGAATCATCACAGGAGGCGAAGATTTGCATGGCAGACAAGATCACAAATTACAAATGTCCCGCGTGTACCGGTCCGCTGTATTTTGTTGGCGCGTCCGGAAAACTTGAATGCGATTACTGCGGCTCGTCCTATTCGGTCGAGGAGATCGAGGCACTCTATCAGGAGAAGGATAAACAGGCCGCACAGGCCGCTGCAAAGGCGGAGCAGAAGGCGGCAACACAATCCGACGAGGGCGAATGGACCCAGCCGGAGGGCGCGGACTGGGCAGAGCCGGGCATGAAAAGCTACACCTGCCCGTCGTGCGGCGCAGAACTCATCTGCGATGAGACGACGGCGGCAACCAGTTGTCCCTACTGCGGCAACACAACCATCGTTCCCGGTCAGCTTTCCGGCATGCAGAAGCCGGACTACATCATTCCCTTCAAACTCAGTAAGGAAGACGCGATCGCTGCGCTCAAAAACCACTATAAGAAAAAGCCCCTTCTGCCGAAGATTTTCTCTGCGCAGAACCACATTGAAGAGATTCAGGGCGTCTATGTCACATTCTGGCTCTTCAACGGCAGCTCGGATGCGGATATCCGTTATAACTGTACCCGTTCCATGACCCACCGAGAGGGCGACTACGATGTGACCGACACGCAGCACTTCATGGTGCGCCGTGCGGGCACGGTCAAATTTGAGAAAATCCCCGTTGACGCGTCAAGCAAAATGCCGGATGAAAACATGGATTCCATTGAGCCGTTTGATTACAAGGAACTCAAGGCCTTTTCCAATGCGTATCTGCCCGGTTTTCTGGCCGATAAATACGATGTGAGCGTCGATGATTGCGCGCCCCGTGCCGATGCACGCTGCAAGTCCAGCTGCGAGAGTGCGCTGCGCAGCAGTGTAACCGGTTATTCTACCTGCGTTCCGGAGGAGGAGAATATCCATATCCGGCGCGGCAAGGTGCAGTATGCGATGCTCCCTGTCTGGATGCTGCATACAAAATGGAATGGCAGGGACTATCTGTTCTCTATGAACGGGCAGACCGGCAAGCTGACTGGTGACCTGCCTGTCTCGTGGGGCCGGTTCTGGGCGTATTTTGCAGGAATTGCGGGCGGACTGGCGGCAGTTCTGTCTGTGCTGCTGTTTGCATTGTAAGGGAGAAGCGGGATGAAAAAACAACTTCTTTGTCTGATTGCAGCGCTGGTGCTACTGCTCGGCCTGTGCGTGAGCGCCTTGGCCTACGATTCTGCGCATGTGTTTGATGACGCCCAGCTTCTTTCAGAGGACGAGATCGGCGCGCTGGAAGCACGCTGCCAGGAGGCAGAGGATACCTTTGGCTGCGGTGTATATATCGTTACGACCGATGACTACTCTCTGTATGATGGAGCAGAATCTATTGAGGCTTTTACGGAAAAATTCTTTCTTGACTATGACCTCGGCACGGGCGAAGCGCAAAATGGTATTCTGCTGGCGCTCAGCATGGCCGAGCGTGATTACGACCTGTGTGCCCATGGCGAAACCGGCCACCGTGCCTTTACGGACTACGGCAAGGGCGTGCTCGCTGAACGCTATTTCCTGAGTGAGTTTGGAAAAGACTACTGGTACGATGGATTCAACCGTTATTTGGATGGCTGCACAGATTTCTTGCAGCTAGACGCGCAAGGTGAACCCTTTGACCGGGCGACTGACCCTGAACGGCTGGAGGATATCAGCGTGCTCAAGTGGATTGCTGTGATTGTTATCCCGCTGCTTACAGCGCTGATCGTCTGTCTTATTATGAAGGGCAAAATGAAAACTGCCCGCAAGCAGACCCACGCCGACGCATATATTCTTCAAAACGGCGTTCGTCTGACTCGGCAGGACGATGTATACCTTACCACTACACAGACCCGTGTGAAGATCGAAACACAAAAATCCGGCGGCGGAACCTCCGTCAACTCCGGCGGCTTCTCCCACAGCAGTGGAAAATTCTAAAAGAATCCATGCTCGTTTTTCTGGGTTTTCCTCGTGATAACAGAGACAACGCTGCAAATTGGAAGACAGTAAGGTCCTATCAATTCTGTTATTGAAAAAATACCCCGGCGAAGTCTCAACCAAGAGACTGCGCCGGG
>CAJLWS010000089.1 GCA_905210385.1 uncultured Eubacteriales bacterium
CCCCGGCGTTTTGTCTATCTTTTTCATTGCAGGAACCCATCCAAAATCTTCTGCTCCGCTTCCCCACGGGGCAGGCCCCTCGGGGGCCCCTATTTCTTCCTGCTCGGGGCAAATGGATTGCCCCTGCGCCAAGGTTTTGCTCCACAAAACACTTGTACGGCGGACTTCCGCCGTCCCCGCTGCGCGGGGGCCTGAGGGCCCTGCTTACTGCAGGAACCCATCCAAAATCTTCTGCTCCGCCTCCTCCTCGGTGAGGCCCAGGGTCATGAGCTTGAGGATCTGGTCGCCGGCGATCTTGCCGATGGCCGCCTCGTGGATGAGCTGGGCGTCCATGTGGTTGGCCACGATGGCGGGGATGGAGCTCACCTTGGCCTTACCCATAATGATGGAGTCGCACTGGACGTGGCCGAAGCACTGGGCGTTGCCCTCCACCTGGGGGTAGAACACCTGCACCGACTCGTCCTGGGCCACGGAGCGGGAGATGACCTGGGTCCTGGCCCCCTCCCCGTTCATCACCACATCCATCTTGCTCTCGGCGAACTGCTGGCCATGGGTGAGCAGCCGCTCGGTGACCACCGCCTCGGCGTCGCCATCCAGCACCACCTTGGTGTACCGCTTGGTGGAGTCCACCCCCCGGATCTGGACGGTCTCCAGCTGGATGCTGGCCCCCTCCTCCAGGTAGACGATGGTGTGGGGGTTCAGGATGCGCTGGCCGGTGCCCTCCCCCTCACCGTAGTGCTTCTCCACGTAGCGCACCTTGGCGCCCTTGCCCACATAGAAGGTGTGGATACCGTCGTGCTCGGCGGTCTCGCAGCCGGAGTTATGGATGCCGCAGCCGGCCACGATGTCCACGTCGCACCCCTCGCCGATGTAGAAGTCGTTGTACACCAGGTCCTTCAGCCCCGTCTGGGTGACAATGACCGGGATATGAACCGACTCATTTTTGGTGTGGGGGTCGATGCGGATGTCGATACCCGGCTTGTCCGTCTTGCTCTCGATGGTGATGTGGGCGGAGTTGTTCCGGCCCTCCAGCTGACCGTTCTTGCGGATGTTATACGCCCCCTGGGGCACCCGCTCCAGGTCCGCGATCTCTTTTAACAGGTGGCTGTCAATGGTATTCACGCCAACTCCCCCTTTCGGACAAATTCACACTGGGATTGGGTATTGGCCAGGATCTTGGGGAACAGCTCGTCCCTGGAACCCTGGTCCGCGATAACGCCGTCGGCCACCATGACGATCTCGTCGGCCAGGCTGATGATCCGCTCCTGGTGGGAGATGATGATGATGGTGGCTGCCCGCTTGTCGTGGATATAGCGGAAAGTGTCGGTGAGCCGGGCAAAGGACCACAGGTCAATGCCCGCCTCCGGCTCGTCAAAGATCATCAGCGGGGAGTTCCGGGCCAGGATGGTGGCGATCTCAATGCGCTTGACCTCCCCGCCGGACAGGGAGGCGTCCATCTCCCGGTCAATATAGTCCGCCGCGCACAGTCCCACCTGGGTGAGCAACTGGCAGCCCTCCGCGTGGGTCAGCCCCGGGTTCCCCGAGGCCATGGCCAACAGGTCCCGCACCCGCAGCCCCTTGAACCGGGGGGGCTGCTGGAACCCGTAGCTGATGCCCCGCCGGGCCCGCTCGGTGATGGGCAGGTGGGTAATGTCTTCCCCATTCCAGAGGATCTGGCCTCCGGTGGGCTGGTTCAGCCCCATGATGGTCCTGGCCAGGGTGGTTTTCCCGCCGCCGTTAGGGCCGGTGATCACCAGGAACGTGCCGTCGGCCACGGTGAGCGACACGTCCTTGAGAATATCCAGATTCGCGCCTTCCCCGTCCACGGAGTAGGCCAGATGTTTTAACTCCAGCATAGTCTCTATCTCCTATCAGGTTCGCCTTTTGTTTCGAACGCTAAATCATAGTTTTTTTCTATGCTTTGCAGTATAGCATGATTTTATACGTCTGTCAACAGGGTCATCCCACCCTTTACCAGCATAAAATGAGGGACAGAGGAGGTGCTTTCTTTATGGAAGAAATGACCTTGTGCTCGCCAGAGCACCAGGAGGTATTCCGCCGGGTTTGGGCCCGGGTGATGGGAGATCAGGCCAGCTGTCTGGCTGGAGCAGCCTCTCCGGAACATCTGGAGGGAGACCTGTCCTGCCGGCATCTGGCTGATCTGGCCCAGGCGGCCCAGGACACCCCGCCAGAACATATCCCGGACGCTGGCTCCGCGCAGCCGGAACCAGCAGACCCATGTACCGCTCGGTTGCGTCGCCAGATCCTCCAGGCCCTGGAGGGTTGGCAATTTTACCGCTATCTAGCCCGGAGGGCCAGGGGCAGTGCTGTCCGCACCCTGACCGCCCTAGCAGCCGACCAGCATCAGCAAGCCCGACGGCTGGCCGCCGCCTACTTTTTGCTCACCGGTGTGCGCTACTGGCCTACAGGGACCCTTGCCACTCCTGCCATTCCCTCTGTGTGGGGTGGCCTGCGCCGGCGCTACCAGGCGGAGGATGAGAATTGCCAGGCCTTCCTGTCCGCTTCTGAGGGTTCGAATGACCCTACTCTCCAGGAACTATATCAACAGCTGGCTCAGAGCTGCCGGGATCACTGCCGCCAGCTCCGGAACCTGTTGGAGCAGAGCACGCCATAGCCCCTCATCCCCTATAGGCATGGCAAAGCCGGGAACAGGACGGTCCTGTTCCCGGCTTTTTTGATCCGTCCACTCAGCGGCGAAAACGCCCCGCGCAGCAGGCACGGGTCAGTGCGGACGCCCCTTCCAAAATTAGACTGATCCCCGCCCTGGCAACATCATCTTCTTCGACTGGGAGGGGGACGGCCTCCCCAACCATGTAGGTATTGTGGAGAAGGTGGAGAACGGCCGGATCCACACTGTGGAGGGTAACTCCGGGGATATGTGCCGGGAGAACAGCTACCCGGTGGGCAGCGCGGTGGTGTATGGGTATGGGTATTTTTCAATAATATCATAAGAATTCCAGAAACGAAGCAATAATCTGTGGTTGGATCCTGTCCGGGGCTTCCTGTTCAGAAAGAGTTAGAACAGGATCTTTGCATCTGGAAACATCTCTTCTAAAGTCATCTTGTCCTCTTCCGGGATAGAAAAGGCGTACAACCTTTGGATGGGACAGCTGCGGATCGGCTGAAAGTCAGCGATATCAAGTCGAGAAATGTCCAGCGACCATAGCTTAGTGAAACGGCTCAACGCTGTCAGATCTGTGACTTTGGTTTCCCTAATGCTGAGTTGTTCCAAATGAGACAGGTCTTCTATTCCGTCCAAACTGGACAAATTTGGATTGTTACCAACACTTAGGATGCGAAGATTGGTCAGCCCCCTCAAGGGTGTCAGATCCGTGATCTCGTTAAACCCTAAGTACAGGACTTCCAACCTTTTCATTCCGCCAAGAAAGGAAAGGTCACTTGCTTTGCTTTCCACGATCTCCAGGAATTCCAGTTGCGTCAGGTTAGACAGCGGCGCATAGTCCTCCACATTTGGAGTGTAAAGGGAAAGACTCTCCAGATGAGTCCACTGATCTGTAGATAAAGGAGTTAGATCTTTGATCCACTTCCCGCTCAAAGTGAGCCTGTTTGCTTCAAGTTTTACTTCCAGGTAGTGCGGGTCACCTGTTTGCTCATACGCGTCCATCAGGACCCTCTCGGCTTGCGCCATCTGACCGGCAGAAGCACGCAGCCGGGCCAAGGCAATCCATGCATCTTTTTGGTCTTGCTCATTCCCACGGCCTTTTGCGGCAGCCTCATAGCTGGCAGCGGCAGATTCAAAATCCAACTCCCCACGGTAAATACTGGCCATCCCCATGTGGCTCAAAGTATGATCGGGCTGTTTGTCCAAAGCTGCCAGGAAGTATTCCCGGGCCAGCTCTGAATCTCCGTTGTTCACCAGAAACTTTCTCCCCGCGGCGTATAGCTGGTCTGGAGTAAGATCGGAAGACGGGGCTGGTGCGCAACCGGCAGAAAACGCCAAGAATAGACATGTGAGCAACGAAAGGATCCTCTTTTTCGAGAAATACATTTTCATTTCCCTTTCACCTGCTTCTGCATCTGATTAATTCGTCTGGTATCAAAGTCATGAATGAACATAATTAACAGAGAAAGGTAGGCTTGCCCAATAGCCATAATAATAGGTGTTTCCACCATCACTTAATAACCTATATTGCACCCTAGAGTCAACAACATAGTTATATTCTCGAGTACTTCTTCCTTCTACAAGTATCATTTGAACCATAAAGGTAGCAGTGCCATCAAAGTTCACGCTGCCCGAAAACTGGTTTGAAGTTGTAGCTAGTGTATCGCCTACATTATAAATTTGAGGATACATGGATGAGCCAGTCCCTATCATATCGAAGACTTCTGTTGCGAGATCTCTCTGATCCTCGTTTAAATTCGGGATACATTTAATAAGAATACCAAGCATTGCTATTATTGCTGTCCCAACATTTAAATTATTTCGGTTGCTCTCAATAAGATCTCCAAAATTATTAAAGTCTGAAACGCGTGGAGATGTCAAACTCTCTTCTGAATCTGGTCCTTCTTCTGAATCTGGTCCTTTTTTTAGTGTTGTGTCAATCCGCGATATATGAGCGGCATATATTGGAAAAGTTCCTGGTGCACCAATAAAATCATTACAATGGGATTCAACTGCAATGAGAATCATATTTTCTGCATCTGCTGATGACCTATGGGGCTTAAAATACGCATAACAAGTATGAGCATCACGAGTCAAACTGTTTATCATGATTTTTGCTGTTTTCTCCCCGCGAAGTTGGTAATTAGAATTAGCAGCCGCTCGAGCAGTAACTATGTCATCGACAACTAAATTTCTGTTTGCATCCATCATTTCATACGATGTTATAACCTCATTTAACTGGTTCGTGGTAAAAATATCCTGTCCACATCTGATCATTACCTGCTGATCATTATGATAAAATGTTATGTAGAAACTTAGTTTATCTTGCCCAAGGATTTGATTAAATCCAACAATGACTTCACAATCATCTATTTTAGAAAGCTTCCCATAAAGTGGCCCTGTTATAAATATATTGTCCTGCCCAAATGCTATCTGATCGACAACTCCGTTAACTTCAGTGTAATAAGTTTCGTTCTGAATCAGAAATTCAATTTTCATTGTTGCTGTATACTGATTTTTTGCAGCCAAATATTTCAATTCATAGGTATAGCTTACGCTGTCTCTGTCTTCGCCCAAAATAGAATTGGAATTCATCGTAGTGCCGTTTTTCTGATCTTCTTGGAATAAGGCATTATAAGCACTTGGGTGTGAAATTTCACGAACAGGGCTTTCTCCGGAGCCGCTTTGAATTACAACACCAGAGGATGAAGTTGTCGCAAATGCCGGGGTAAATATGTTCCCGCATAAAACGATAGATAGCAGTACAGCAATTATTCTTATTTTTTTCATTCTGATTCACCCCATTCTTGATCTCCTTGTATAATAGCTGCCTCTGGGAACAGTACAGCTAATGCCATTACCTCATTTTCCGGGTAGCCGGAACAGTATAGTCGCTCAATGGGGCAATTTTGAAGAGGAAGGAAATTACTTGTAAGGTCAAGGTAAGAAATATCCAATACCTTCAGTTTTAACAGCGTACTCAAGGGAGTTAAATCGCGGACTTTCGTACTGTTAATGTAAAGCACGCCCAGATTAGTGCAAGCACTCAATGGCTCCACACTTGTCACACTACTGAACATAAGGTCGAGCATGGATAGATTACAGAGTGTCTCTAATCCGTCCAGGTGAATCAAATCCGTGTTATAGCTCAGATCCAGAAAAGTCAGATTAGTCATCCCACTTAGCGGCGAGAGGTCTGTGATGTCAGATTCCGAAACCCGCAACAACTCCAACTGGGTAAGTCCAGACAGAAATGTGTAGTCGTCCTGCGAACATTCATAAATCGCCAGCCGTTTCAGGTGAGTCATATCACTTATCGGAGTATAGTCCTCCACATTCGGTACACGAAGCCTCACCTCATCCAGATAATCCCACTCCCCAGACGCAAGGGGAGATAGATCTGTTACCAATGTAGAGCCAATATCCAACCGGTTCTCATCTAATTCCGTCTCCAGATAGATCTCGTTTCCAGTCAGCTCATATGCCTGAGTCAAGATCTGTTCTCCCTTTTCTTTTTCCCCTAAGGTAGCATAAAGTTGAGCTGCATGTCGCCGCTCCCAGCCAAATTCTTCCTCGCTTTGAAAGGCAATTTCGTAGTGAGCCAATGCGACTTCAAATTCAAATTCCGCCTCCGCAATCAACGCCATGCCAAGATGGGCGCCTGGGTGGTCCGGTTCCTTGGCCAAGGCCAGTTCAAAAAACTCCTGGGCCAGGTCCGCATCATTATAGTCTTCTATCACGCCCATTCCCCGCTCGTACAGTACATCCGGAGGCAAGTCCGCATTGGGCTGAGGCTTGCACCCGGACAGCGCAGCCAGGCAGAAAAGGGCTAAGCAGAAAACGAAAACAGTCCCTCTTTTCATGATAGCACCTCCGCTCACAGTTCTGATCCTCGAAGGAAGTCACATCATATCATGCGGCCCATGGGACTCACCTCAATTCTCTTCTGATTGGCATCTAAAGATGCCTCTACTA
>CAJLWS010000090.1 GCA_905210385.1 uncultured Eubacteriales bacterium
CGGTTGCTTGATTTATTTCTTCAAAAATATTGTCTAACTTTTTTGGGGCACTTCAATAGGGCTATCGCTCTATCTCTCTTCTTACTTCCATATCGCTTCATTTTTTTCGTGAATACCAATCGTTCAGGCATCTTCGTGATAGCGCTGCTCTAAATATGCTCCCACGTCTTTACAAAAGGCCTCTGCCCCAGAAAACAACGCTTGGGTATCAGAAACAGAACAGATATAAAAGTCCTCATAATCGCTTCGGTTCCGAATCAGGGAAGCGTTGGAAATCAGCTTACTGTACTCTCTTGGCAAAATCTCAGGCTTTAGATAGTTCAATGTAAAGCGAGCAATGACTGCCGAATGTTTTTTGAAGTCCTCACCATCCAAAGCCAGTACTGCCCGCATCGCATGAAAGATTGCATAATAAGCCCGATTGTTGGCGGCAGCATAATCCGCAGCCTCTATATCACGCTTCGCGGAAGCCAGCATTTCCCTCGATTTTTGAAAACGATACCGCGACAGATCCACCTTTGTAATATCAGGCACTGATCCTCACCCCTTCGTGATCAATGTTGCGATAAAAAGGGAGAAGGTCTACATTCCGGCTGAAATACTCCCGATTCTCCACGATGGGAGACACCACAACACCATAGTTCAAGAGAAGATCAGCGGCCAAATCTCCGACCTTCCAATTTTTGGACGCAATTTCCTGCCTGGAGGCATCGATAAGAAGCAGAACGTCAATATCCGAGTCCAAGTCTGCATCGCCTCTGGCATAGGAACCAAAGAGGATTGCTTCTATTTTATTCTGCGGGAATACTAAGGCGACTTTCTCGCAAAGTTCCGCAATAATATCCGATACTTCTTGCATCGTCCGCACAGAGAGCGTCCTCCTTCCTTATGATTGCTTTGTTGACAAGGCCAGTATACCATGGTGGCTCAGAAAACACAAGCAGAGACTGGCGCTCTATATGATGGCGGGATATGCCTTGTCGTAAACAGCCTATCTCAGGGAAAGCATCTGACCATGAACCACCCC
The DNA here is from genome assembly GCA_905210385.1 of uncultured Eubacteriales bacterium. Classification (GTDB taxonomy): domain Bacteria; phylum Bacillota; class Clostridia; order Oscillospirales; family Oscillospiraceae; genus Enterenecus. The sequence continues at coordinate 1,028 of CAJLWS010000090.1, forward strand.
TGTTTTTTCAAAAATGTCGTACTTTTGTCGTACCCCCTTTATTTTTTCCACAATATAGTTATTTCAAGACAAAAGAAAATCCCCAGAGCCGTTGGGGCTCTAGGGATTCACGTGGTGGAGACTACAGAACTCGAATCTGTGACCTCTTGCGTGTGAAGCAAGCGCTCTACCGGCTGAGCTAAGCCTCCATATTGGTGACCCGTACGGGACTCGAACCCGTGTTACCGCCGTGAAAGGGCGGTGTCTTAACCGCTTGACCAACGGGCCAGATTGCCCAGGCGGGCGGAAGATGCGGGGCCCGAAGGGGCGGCCATCGCCGCCTCTTCGGGTGGTAGCGGCAATGTGATTCGAACACATGACACTACGGGTATGAACCGTATGCTCTAGCCAACTGAGCTATGCCGCCATGGGATGGCCCCGACAGGGCAAGAGTTAGTATACCGCACGGAACACAGTTTGTCAACAAAAATTTTCAACGCTCCCGATGGTTTTTTCAACGGTTCCGATGACGTTTCAGGCGAAGCCGCCGGTCCGGGCCGGCCGACAGACTTATTTCTTCAGGGTCAAGACTTGGCGCACCGAGCGGATGATCCCCTCAGCGGTGAGACCATAGGCGGCCAGCACCTCCTTGGCGGCGCCGGAGCGGCCGAACTCGTCCTGCACCCCGTGGCGCACCACCGGGACGGGACAGCCGGCGGCCACGCACTCGCACACCGCCGAGCCCAGGCCGCCCAGCACGGTGGCCTCCTCGCTGGTGACGATGGCCCCCGTCTCCCGGGCGGCCTTGAGGACGATTTCTTCGTCTAAGGGTTTGATGGTGTGCATGTCGATGACCCGCACGCTCACGCCCTCGGACTTCAGCGTGTCGGATGCCTTCACCGCCTCCTGCACCATCATGCCGGTGGCAATCACCGTCACATCCGTGCCATCCCGGAGCTGGCAGCCTTTCCCTAACTCAAAGTGATAGCCGCCGATCTCGTCGGTCACCGAGTCCACCGCCAGGCGGCCCAGGCGCATATAGGCAGGGCCCTCATAGTCCAGCAGGGCCTTCACCGCCAGGCGCATCTCGGGGCCGTCACAGGGAGACACCACCAGCATGCCGGGGATGGCCCGCATGACGGCGTAGTCCTCGATGCATTGGTGGGTGGCCCCATCCTCCCCCACGGACAGGCCGCCGTGGGATCCGATGACCTTCACGTTCAGCCGGGGGTAGGCGATGGAGTTGCGCACCTGCTCCCAGGCCCGGCCGGTGGCGAACATGGCGAAGGAGTGGAAAAAGGGTTTCTTGCCGCAGGTGGCAAGGCCGGCGGCGATGCCCGCCATGTTGGCCTCGGCGATGCCGATGTTGAAGAACCGCTGGGGGCAGACGTCGGCGAACTTCTTGCTCATGGTGGAGCCGGACAGATCGGCGTCCAGCACCACCAGCTCGGGATAATCTTTCGCCAGGGCGGCCAGGGCCTCGCCGTAGGCGGCTCGCGTCGCGATTTTTTCCATCTTACCGCGCCTCCAGTCTGGCGATCTGGGCGGACAGCTCCGCCTTCGCCTGCTCATACTGTTCCCCGTTGGGGGCCTTGCCGTGCCAGCCGGCGTTGTCCTCCATGAAGGACACGCCCTTGCCCTTCACCGTGTGGGCCAGAAGGACGGTGGGCTGTCCCTGGATCGTTTTGGCCTCCGCAAAGGCCTCCTCAATGTCCTGATCGTCGTGGCCGTCACAGAGGATGACCTGCCAGCCGAAGGCGGCCCACTTCTGGTCCAAGGGTTCAGAGGGCATCACGTCGGCGGTGCGCCCGTCAATCTGCAGCCCGTTCACATCCACGATGGCGCACAGGTTGTCCAGCTTAAACTTGGCCGCCGACATGGCCGCCTCCCAAACCTGGCCCTCCTCGATCTCGCCGTCTCCCAGCATGGTGTACACCCGGTAGTCCTTCCCGTCCAGCTTGCCCGCCAGGGCCATGCCCACGGCGGCGGAGATGCCCTGGCCCAGGCTGCCGGTGGACATATCCACCCCAGGGACGTGGTGCATCTCCGCATGGCCGGACATGTGACCGCGGATGGAGCGGAAGAGCTGGAGATCCTCCAGAGGGAAGAACCCCCGCAGGGCCAGGGTGGGATAGAGGGCGGGAGTACAGTGCCCTTTGGAGAGGACGAACCGGTCCCGGTTCGGGTCTGCGGGGTTGGCGGGGTCAATGCGCAGGACATTCTGATAGAGCACGGTGAGTACATCCATGGCGGAGAAAGAGCCGCCCAGATGCCCCGAGGCGGCGTGGTACACCATGTCCAGCCCCAGCAGCCGCGCCTTGGCGGCGGTGAGAGCCAGCTCCTGATGGGTCATGGGGATCCTTCCTTTCTTTTCCTTTCTTTTCCTTTCCTTAGTAGGCAAAATGGGTGGAGCGGTAATATTCCAGACAGGCGAACCGCTGGGCCAGCGCCTGCTCCCCCTGGGTCAGCTGGCCGGTGAACGTCCCGTCGCCAGTGAGATAGACGCCGCTGGTATGGATGACGAGCAGGGCCTGCCAGCAGTCGTACACTGCCTGCATGTAGGCATCTCCCGCCCAGCCGCACTGTTCAAAGAGTACATTCATCAGGAAGCAGGGCGAGATATCCGGGCCCTGTCCCACAAAGTCGTTTCCCAGGGCCTGCTTGGCCGCGTCATTGGCCCAAATGAGGTAGGGGGTAGACCAGTAGTTATAAAAGCTCTCCTCGTCGGTCAGGGACAGGTCGATGCCTAGGGCCTCATAGACGGAGTTGCTGTTGCCCAGCCAGGGTTTGTGGTCGCCGAAGATCACCAACACCACCGGCTCCTCATACTCCCGCAGGGTGTCCGCCAGCTCCAGCAGGCGCCGGGAGGTGTCCTGCACCGAGCCCAGGTAGTTGGCGAGAATGGTGCGGTCCGTATCCGCCAGATCCTCATTGCCCAGAAAGTCGTCCACATCGCCCCAGGTGCAGACCTGGTCGTCATAGGGGCCGTGGCCCTGGTAGGACACGGAGAAAGAGAACAGGGGTGCGTCGGATGCCATCTGCTCCAGGAGAGAGTTGGTCAACTCCGGGAAAAAGATGCTGTCGTCGGCCACACCACCCCCGGTGAACTGGGTGTAGTAGGTCTCCAGGAAACGGTACTGGTCAAAGCCCAGATAGGAGTTGATGTTGCTGCGATTGTAAAACCACTGGTTGCTGGGGTGGTCGCCGGAGGTCTGGTACCCCCGGCCTTTGAAATACCACACATAGGAGGATGTATCAGAGCGGAAGTTGAACTCTCCAGAGGACAGTCCCGTGAGGAAAGCCCGCTCAGTATTGATGGTACCGCCGGCAAAGATGTTGGTGAGCAGGGTGCCAGAATAGCTCTCCTCCTGCAGCTGGTGGAAGTCGGCGTAGATGTCTTGCCGGAACTCGATCTGGTCATAGCCCGACAAGTCGGTAAAGGCCTCCAGCATGATGCCCACGATGTTGACCTTCTCCTCCTCCGGGATATCAGCGTCCTGGTATTGGGACAGAAGCTGGGCGGTATCCTGTTGGGAGTAACCCTCAGGGGGATTGGGCAGAGCGTCCTGGATGCTGTACAAAAAAGGGTAGATTAGCCCATGGGAGAGGTATTGCTGGGTCATGGCCCACTGGTTCAGGTGGTCCAGCCGGGCCGTACTGTTGTAGATGCGGTCGCTGGTATAGGCGGGGATGAGAGCGATGGCAATGGCAAGGGAGACCAAGGCTCCGGCAAGTCGCCCCTTCCACCGGGGCCTGCCCCGCACGAACAGAGCGAGGAAGACCACACTGGCCGCACCCAACGCCAGAACGCAGGCGATTTTCGTGTTGAGAAACAGCTCATATCGGCCCGCCATCTGCCCTGCTTCCCCTAGAATCAGCAGGTCGGAGGCCACCACCGGATCGTCCCGGAAGGCCAGCTTGTAGTAGTTGCCGATGGACAGGGCCAGCACCGGAACCCCGGCGAGAAGCTGGGCCAGCCAGGGCCGGCCCAATAGCCCGTAGAACAGAGCGGCCAGCAGCATGGGGGGCAGTAGGTTCAGGGCCAGCAGGGCAGGGCTGGTGAAGTAGTCCAGGAAGATGGTCCAACCGTAGTTGGCCGGAGCCAGAGCTAGGGACACCAATCCCAGTCCGAGGGCGGCCAGCAGCACCATCCCCCAGTTCCAGACCCAGACCCCTGCTCGCCTGCCCCGGGACAGCGCCGGGTCTGGGCGGGTTTGAAACAGGAAATACCGAAAGATGCGGGTCATCTCGCCTTAATACTCCAGTTTTTCTTCCAGCCAGTCCTTCAGCTGGCCGATGGGCACCCGGACCTGCTCCATGGTATCCCGGTCCCGGATGGTGACGGCATTGTCCGCCTCCTCGGTGTCAGATCCCACGGTCTGGAAATCCACCGTGACGCAATAGGGGGTACCGATCTCGTCCTGGCGGCGGTAGCGCTTGCCGATGGAGCCGGCATCGTCATAGTCCACCATGAAGTACTTGGACAGCTGGGCCTGGATCTCCCGGCCCTTTTCGCTGAGCTTCTTGGACAGGGGGAGCACTGCCACCTTATAGGGGGCCAGGGCGGGGTGCAGGCGCAGGACGGTGCGCACGTCGTTTTTGGCCTCGTCTACCACTTCCTCGTCGTAGGCGTCCACCAGGAAGGCCAGGGTCACCCGGTCGGCCCCCAGGGAGGGCTCAATGACATAGGGAATGTAGTGCTCGTTCTTCTCCTGGTCGAAATAGGTCATGTCCTTGCCGGAGGTGTTCTGGTGGGCGGTCAGGTCGAAGTTGGTGCGGCTGGCCACACCCCACAGCTCGCCCCAGCCAAAGGGGAAGACAAACTCAAAGTCGGTGGTGGCGTTGGAGTAGTGGCTGAGCTCCTCGGGCTCATGGTCCCGCAGGCGCAGGTTCTCATCCTTCATACCAAGGTTCAGCAGCCACTGGTGGCAGAAATCCTTCCAGTAGGCAAACCAGTCCAGTTCGGTGCCCGGCTGGCAGAAGAACTCCAGCTCCATCTGCTCAAACTCCCGGGTGCGGAAGGTGAAGTTGCCCGGGGTGATCTCGTTGCGGAAGCTCTTGCCGATCTGGCAGACGCCGAAGGGCAGCTTGCGGCGGGTGGTGCGCTGGACGTTCTGGAAGTTGACAAAGATGCCCTGGGCGGTCTCGGGGCGCAGGTAGACGGTGTTCTTGGCGTCCTCAGTGACCCCCTGGAAGGTCTTGAACATCAGGTTGAACTGGCGGATGTCCGTCCAGTTGTGCTTGCCGCAGGTGGGGCAGGGGATGTTGTGTTCCTCCACGAAGTCCTTCATCTCTGCTTGGCTCATGGCGTCCACGCTGTGGCCCAGGTCGTAGTTGTTCTCCTGGCACCAGTCCTCGATGACCTTGTCGGCGCGGAAGCGCTCCTTGCACTCCTTGCAGTCCATCAGAGGGTCGGAGAAGCCGCCCACATGGCCGGAGGCCACCCACACCTGGGAGTTCATGAGGATGGCGGCGTCCAGCCCCACGTTGTAGGGATTCTCCTGGACGAACTTCTTCCACCAGGCCTTTTTGACGTTGTTTTTCAGCTCCACACCCAGAGGACCGTAATCCCAGGTGTTAGCCAGGCCGCC
>CAJLWS010000091.1 GCA_905210385.1 uncultured Eubacteriales bacterium
CGTCCTGCGGCTTGCCGATCTGCTGCACCACGCCCAGCTTCATCACCACGATGAAATCGGAGATGCTCATGGCCTCGTCCTGGTCGTGCGTGACGAACACGGTGGTGATGCCCGTCTCGCGCTGGATGCGGCGGATCTCCTCGCGCGTTTGCAGGCGCAGCCGCGCGTCCAGGTTGGAGAGCGGCTCGTCGAGCAGCAGCACGCGCGGGTTCACGGCCAGCGCACGGGCCAGGGCCACGCGCTGCTGCTGACCGCCGGAGAGCTCGCTGGGCTTGCGGTCGAGCAGCTCGTCGATCTGGACGAGCCTGGCCGTCTCAAGCGTGCAGCGCAGCATCTCCTCCTTGGAGAGCTTGTCCTCGCCCTTGAGGTTTTGCAGCGGGAAGAGGATGTTCTGCTTGACCGTCATGTGCGGATAGAGCGCGTAGTTCTGGAACACCAGCCCCACGCCGCGGTTCTCCGGCTCCAGGTCCGTCACGTCGTCCTCGCCGAAGAACACCTGCCCGCCCGTGGGCTTTTGCAGGCCGCAGATCATGTACAGCGTGGTGCTCTTGCCGCAGCCGGAGGGGCCGAGCAGGCCGACCAGCTTCCCATCCGGAATCGTGACGCAGCAGTTGCTCACTGCGACGACCTCCTCGCCGGATTTGCGGTTCCGGCTGGGAAACACCTTGGTGACGTTGCGCAATTCGACTTTCATTGGTTCAATCCCCTAAACATTAGATTTTCTCCCTGTCCCCGTGCGCGGCCGCCCGGAGGCGGCCACAGTTGCGGCGGGTCAGCCATACGGGTCGCGCGCCGCGCGCTCGGCCTGCATTTGTTCCCGGGACGCCAGCAGTTCCTGCTCGCTGTCAAAGATCATCTGGCTCGCCATATCCACCACGACCGTCTGCGCCAGCAGGTCGTGGATGGCGGAGTTGTTCCGCGTGCCGGCCACCAGGCCGACCTGGAGCACCAGCAGCGCGGCGAGCACCGCCAGGCCGACGAACCCCAGCCCGCCAAAGAAGATGAGGAACAGCAGCAGGATGGGGATCATCGTTTCGATGGTGTATTTGCCAAGGAGCGTGCGCACCAGCAGCAGCAGCGGCGCAAGGCGCACGCAGTCGCGCCGCACGACGGCAAGGCCGAACACCTTCTTGCCGAGCGTCTGCCCGTTTTTGAACAGCAGAGGTACGAAAAATTCCAGCGCCAGCATGCCCAGCAGCACGCCGAACGTGATGATCAGGCTGTGGGAAAAATAGTAAAATTGGACTTCCTGGTTGTGGGGAATTTTTGCGAACCTGGAGGATGGAGCCCACAAAAATATCCGAGAATGATGTTTCGTGAATTTGGAGAAGGAAGCGGCTGCGGCAAAGCCCGCCCATTTCGCCAAGCTGCCAACCGCATTGGTTGTACAAAAAAATTCCCTGCTGCCGCGGAAACCGGCAGAAGGGAATTTCGCGTTCTGTACTCGGGTTATGCTTTGTCGGCCTCCTGGATGACGATAGTGCCGTGGCCCAGATTCAGGCTGCGCAGCTCGAGGTACTGTCCCTGTTCCAGACGGACGGTGTCGGACACCTGATGGAAGTGCGAGGGACTTGGTGCCTGGATCGTTGTGGTGATAGCCGTCCCATCGGTGGATGTCTGCATGCGCTCGCCAGGCGTCGCTGGGTTCACGGAGGTCTTGTCCCGACTCAGAATATTCAGCAGAAACGCCTGCCCCTCCGGCGAGGTGAAGCTGCGGTAGTGGTCAGCTGTGACATGGTAGTAGGTTCTTTGCCACAGATCCGTGTGCAGTTTCGTGACGATTTCGATTCGATCCTGCGTTATCACACAACTCTTTGGTTCCCGCGTCCATGTTCAGTTTTGAATGTCAAATTTCAAGATGATTTCTCTCTGTGGTTCCCGCTCTTGCTTTTTGTGCCTGGCCGCCGGCGTTTACAAGTTTTCCCAATAAGGCCGTGTCCTGATAATGCCATGCGAAAGCTGATTCTGATCCATATATACGGAAATAGTACATCATATTGTCAGCATGCTCTCAACTTTGACCAAAACCGCGAAACGGCCCCCCTGTCAGCCCAGATGTGTAGTATCTTATTCCAAAACCATTTCCCGTCACTCGTTAGAGGTATTCGATCTGGGAACCTCTACTGGGATATGGGAAAACCAGCTGTCTTTTTCGCCCCGTACCAGTGCTGGCCCCTTTACAGCATGACACTGAAATCTGCCATGGCCTCCGAGATTTTCAGCTGCTGGGGGCACACCGCCTCGCAGCTGCGGCAGCCGATGCAGGCGCTGGGCTGCTTGTCTGCCGGAATGGCGGAGAGGGCCATGGGAGCAATAAAGCCGCCGCCGGTGAACCGGTGTTCATTGTACAGTGCCAGCAGGTGGGGAATGTCCAGGCCCTGGGGGCAATGGCTGGTGCAGTACCGGCAGGCAGTACAGGCCAGGGCTTTGGGATTTGTCATCTCCTTGCCCAGAGCCAGCAGACCGTCCCACTCCCGTTCTGTCAGGAAATCTTCCGTGTCGAAGGTGTCCAGGTTCTCCTTCATCTGTTGCAGATCGGACATGCCGGAGAGAATGACCACTATATCGGGGATCCGCTGCAGGAAACGAAAGGCCCAGGCGGGGATGGGCCGCTGGGAGTTCATGGCCTGGAGCACTGCGGACTCCTTGTCATTCAGGCGGGCTAGCCGCCCGCCACGGAGGGGCTCCATGACCCAAACGGGGATGTGATACTGCTCCAGCAGCTCCACTTTCTCCCTGCCGCCCTGGAAAGTCCAGTCAATGTAGTTGAGTTGAAGCTGGCAGAACTCCATGTGTTCTCCATAGACCTCCAGGAACCGCTTGAGCACCGGCATTGCGCCGTGACAGGAGAAACCCAGGTGGCGGATACGGCCGTTCTTTTTCTGCTCCAGCAAGTAGTCCAGAATGCCGTATTTGGGGTCCAGGTAGGCGTCGATGTTCATCTCGCACACATTGTGGAAGAGATAGAAGTCGAAGTAATCCACCCGGCACTTCTTCAGCTGTTCTTCAAAGATCTCCCGCACCTTGCCCATGTTGCCAAGGTCATAGCCGGGAAACTTGTTGGCCAGGTAGAATTTGTCCCGGGGATAGGCGGCCAGAGCCTTGCCGATGGCCAGCTCCGATGTGCCGGCGTGGTAGGCCCAGGCAGTGTCATAGTAGTTTACGCCTCGCTCCATAGCCAGGGACACCATTTCCTCCACGGCGGCCTGGTCTACCACAGCATCATTCCCGTCTACAACGGGAAGGCGCATGCAGCCAAACCCCAAGTTGGAGAGCTTTAAGTTCTGAAAATCTTTGTATAGCATAAAATCGACTCCTGTCTCCGTTATTTTGCTGCTTGGTTGATGCAGCGTAAGGCGTTCAGACTGCGGGGATAGCCGATATAGGGCAGGCACTGGGACACCACATCAATGAGAAACGCTTTGTCGTTGCCAATGCGCAGGTTAGCGGCGGCATGGCTGATTAGCTGAGGTTCACAACCGCCCTGAGCGGCCAGAAAGCAGAAGGTAATCAGTTCCCGCTGCCGGTAATCCAGGCCACCTCTGGTGTAGTAATCGCCAAAGCAGTTCCCCGCAAGCCAGCGATTGATATGTCGGCTCTCTTCCGGACCGCCGTTTTGGAACCCTCGCATTTGCTCCCCGAAAATATCCACCTGCGCCTGGTTGCCTGCTTCAATCCGGGTGTCCGGCTTGGTGGTCCCCTGTGCCGGAAGCGGAAGGGATACCCCTTGCTTTTTAAGCACAGCGTTGGCTCCGTTCAGGAAGGGCAGCACCCGTCCAAGACCCAGATAGGCGGCTGCCTGATAGACCAACTCCTTTAGTTCTACGGGAGTCATCCCGCTTTTCAGAGCGGCGGGTACCAGGGCGCAGAAAGCGTCTATCCCCTGACAGCCCATCAGAGTGGCCAAAATCGCCAGAAAACGGGTCTTGTCGTCCAAGCTGCTCTCCTGTATCACCTCATCAAAGGCAAAGTTGGCAAACAAGGCAGAAAATTCCGGATCGCTTTGGGACAGTCCGAAGGGAACCGCCCCCATTCGAGTTTCACAGTATTGCTTTGCGGCAGCAGATAAATCCATAGTCTTTACCTCCTGATCAATGTTTGTGTTCATTCTGCTTCTTGAAGCAACCTTTCTTTGATCTGTTTACATAGTGATATGGGGATTGCTTCAAAAGTCAGAGATGGTTGCATCATTCGCCGCGGCCAGATAGTCCGGGCGCGGCTTTTTTGGGCAATTACTCCATGACTGCAACCGATACTTCAAACTCACCATCCATGCCGGACAGGAGTTCCAGACCGGAAATCACCCGGCCCATGGGTACGAGGCCGGAGGAGCTGCCGGCGTCTCCGTAGAAAATGGCCAGATTGCCCCAGGGCTCATACAAAGTCAAATCGCCTGCCTGGGGATCATAATTTGCGGGAGCATCCGCTGTAGACAGGTCCTGCGTCAGGTAACTGATCTTCTCGGAGCCTGCATAATCCTCAAAGGTGAGGGTGGTGGGCAGCATGGTGAGGAAATTACGAGTGGTGGCGTTGTTCTCCAAGGCCACAACCGCCTCGCCGCCCGCAAAGGTCAGGCGGAGCTGGGTCTGGGCATCATCGGTATCTGCAGCGGGTGCGGGAAGATCCAGCTCCTCCACCCAGGAGGCTACGGCGTCGCGGGATGCGCTGCCGCTGAAGCGCTGACCAGACAGCCAGTTGGCACTGGGCGCCAGGGACTGAAGGTTGGTGGCGCTGGAGCCGATGCCGCTGGAGCCGGAGGTGCAGAAGGGAACGATGGTAGCGTCGGCGAAGTCACAGCTCTCCAGGAAGGTGTAGAGTACTTTGGGTGCCTGGCCCCACCAGATGGGATAGCCCAGGAACACCACATCGTAGTCCTCCGGATTTTCCAGGGTGCCGGTGATGGCGGGCCGGGCGGCAGGATCGTTCTGCTCCTGGTTGGCGCGGCAGCTGTCATTGTTGTAATTCAGATCCTCGTCGGTGTACGGTACTTCTGGAACGATCTCATAGAGGTCGGCCTCCAGGACGCTCTGGAGGTGCTGGGCAATGCTCTCGGTGTTGCCGGTGGCGGAGAAGTAAGCCACCAGAACGCTGCCCTCCGCCGTTTCCTCACCGGATTCGCCTGCCTCTGGCGTAGAGGAAGTAGGAGGAGTGGACTGATCGGGAGCAGATGGCTCCTCCATCGAGGCTGTCTCCTCCTGCTGCGTCTGGGACTGGCCAGCGTTAATCTGGGTTCCGGTTCCCCCGCAGGCTGTCAGGGCACAGGCGAGGGTCAAAGCGGTCAGCAGTGTAAAAATTCGTTTCACTTCATGGTACCTCCTGTTCATCTCTGCGTTTTTCGGATCTCATGGCGCAGGTAATCCAACCGTTGCAGTTGATGCTCTTTGAAGTGGATCTCATCCAAAGCGGCGCTGCGCTTTTCCTCCAGCATGCGCAGCCGCTGGGCGCCGGAGGGCTCACCTTCCAGCAGAAGACGCATATAGACTTCCACCTCGTCGGTGGTGAATCCAATGTCGTGGAGCGTCATAATAGTACTGAGCCGTTTCAGATCGTTGTCATCGTACTGCCGCTGACCCATCACCTGTTTGACCGCTCCGCACAGCCCCCAGCTCTCATATTCCCGCAGAATATGCATAGGGATCTGATAACGCTCGCTTGCCTCCTGTATGGTCATATCCCGGCCTCCAAACTAAAAAAATGCGGGTGTCCTTCGTTGGGCACCCACATTCTAAGACGGTTTTCAATCCATGTCTAATGCTTATTTTGGATTTCCAGAAATAGTTGTAAGGCATTTTTTAATATGCTCCAGCAGCGCTGTCACCGCCGGAGGGAAGGTCTCGGTTTTTTTCCAGGCAAGCACAGTGCTGGACTCCAACGGAGGATAGAGGGGGATAAAACGCAGCCCCTCATAGGTGCAGTGAAGCTTCAAGGTAAGATAGGCTCCGATATGGGCGCCGGCCAATAGGGCCATGTTGTAGGGTAGATTTCCTGTGGCGTTTACCTGGAGCTGTTGGGCGTAGAGGCCGAACCAGCGCTCCATCTCCTGCTGGATCAACCCCCGTCGGGTGAGGATCAGGGGTATTCCAGCCAGATCCTTTGGCGTCACCGCCTCCTTCTGAGCCAGTGGGGCGTCCTCTTGAACCAGCACGCCCCACTGCTCTTTCACCGGCATCCGAATGAAATCATATTTGCTGATATCCACGGGCTCCAGCAAAAGGCCCAGGTCCAGGGTTCCGCCTTCGATGCGTTCCTTGGTGTGGTCGGCGTTTCCGCTGTAAATTTGATAGGTCACCTGGGGGTGAAGCTTCTGGAACGAGGCCAGCAGTTCGGCCAAAACATACATTCCCTCCAGGTCGCCGCTTCCAATGGAAATCTCTCCCCGTAGTTCCGGATCCTTTTGGAATTCCCGGGCTGTTTTCTCTGCGAGATCCACCAGTTCCTGGGCCCGGCGCCGCAGCAGCATCCCCTCGTCGGTCAAAACAATATGATACCGGCTGCGGTGAAAGAGCTGCACCCCCAATTCCTCTTCCAGCTGCATCAGTTGTCGGGATAGGGTGGGCTGGGTCAGGTGGAGCAGGGCGGCGGCCCTA
>CAJLWS010000092.1 GCA_905210385.1 uncultured Eubacteriales bacterium
CCGCGCCCAGACGGCCGCCATCCTCATGCGGTTCTGTGAGAACACCGCCAACTGAACGCAGTTGCCTCCAATGGAAGGGACAGCCAACCCCCCCGGCCGCCGGCCGGGGGGGTTGATCTGCTTCTGGTTTAGATGAGATTTTCCTCGGTGTTCTTGTTGAACAGGTGGACCAGGTTGCCGGGGAAGGAGAAGTGCAGCTCAGTGCCGTAGGGGATGCCGCCGCGGTAGTGGCCGGGCAGGTCGCTGGGGGAGATGCGCATGACCACGTCCTTGGTGGAGCCGTTGTCCTCGAGGAGGGAGACGTGGAGGTGCAGCTCGCTGCCCATCATCTCGGACACGTCCACCTTGCCGCCCAGGGCGCCGGCGCTCTGCTCGGCGGGGACGAAGGAGATGTGCTCGGGCCGGATGCCCAGAATGATGTCCTGGGCGGGGGTGTCCTTGGCCTTGAGCTGCTCCTGCACCGCCTGGGGCAGCTCCACCTTGGTGCCGGAGCAGTCCACGTAGTAGCTGTCCCCGTCACGGCGCAGGTGCGCGTCGAAGAAGTTCATCTGGGGCGTGCCGATGAAGCCGGCCACGAAGACGTTGATGGGGTGCTCGAATACCTCCTGGGGGGTGCCCACCTGCTGGATGAAGCCGTCCTTCATGATGACGATGCGGTCGCCCAGGGTCATGGCCTCGGTCTGGTCGTGGGTGACGTAGATGAAGGTGGTGTCGATGCGCTGGCGCAGCTTGATGATCTCCGCCCGCATCTGGTTGCGCAGCTTGGCGTCCAGGTTGGACAGGGGCTCATCCATCAGGAATCCCTGGGGGCGGGGCCCAATGCCACGGCCGATGGCCACGCGCTGCCGCTGGCCGCCGGACAGGGCTTTGGGCTTGCGGTTTAGGTACTGGGTGATGTCCAGAATGGCGGCGGCCTCCTTCACCCGGCGGTCGATCTCGTCCTTGGGCATCTTGCGCAGCTTCAGGGCGAAGGCCATGTTGTCATACACCGTCATGTGGGGGTAGAGGGCGTAGCTCTGGAAGACCATGGCGATGTCCCGGTCCTTGGGCTCCACGTCGTTCATCAGCTTGTCGCCGATGTAAAGCTCGCCCTCGGAGATCTCCTCCAGACCGGCCACCATGCGCAGGGTGGTGGACTTGCCGCAGCCGGAAGGACCGACCAGGACGATGAACTCCTTGTCGGCGATCTCCAGGTTGAAGTCGTGGACCGCGGTGACCCCGCCGTCGTAGACCTTCTTGATGCCCCTCAAGCTCAGAGTTGCCATACGCGTTGACCGTGGCTGGGACGCCTCCGCGAACCCAGTCTCGCCGCCGGGGAGCGAAACCCCGGAGGCATTACGACAAGTCTCCACATTGCCGCACCGCCGGCCGGCGGATGTTTCCTCCTTTTTTGTTCCCAAGCAGGGCTATGGGCGGGCGGCCCAAGGGAGTAGCCCGGCCGGGTGGTTTTATGCGCAGCCCTCCGCGGGGAAACAGCGGCAGGGCATACAGCCAAAACAGAACCTCTTTGATTCGCGCCCGCAGGCGCGAATCAAATGCGATCCGTTTTTTGCCGCGACATGTGCGTGGCAAAAAACACCTCTCAGCCCGTGAGCGTGCGAGCTGGTGCCCCTGGGCCCCGCAAAAGCCCAGCGCCAGCGGGTTTTGCGGGGAGAGGAGGGGCAGCGGAACGGCCTCGCTTTCGCCATGGGCGGAAGCGAGAGATATGGAGCTTGCCCCGACGAAGTGCGACGAAACGGGCTGAAAATCCATTCCTTTGAACTGGCGGCAGCCAGTTCAAAGGAGGCTAAGCGCCGCCTCGTCCGCCACCAGGGACACGTGGGGGTGCATCTGGAGGATGGAGGCGGGCACCTTTGGGGTGACGGGGCCGAAGAAGGCCTTTTTCACGATCTCCGCCTTGTCCGTTCCGCTGACCACCACCAGGATGTGCCGGGCCTGCATGATGGACTTGATGCCCATGGTGATGGCCTGGCGGGGCACCTCATCCCGACTGGCGAAGAAGCGGGCGTTGGCGTCGATGGTGTTGTCGGTGAGGTCCACCACATGGGTCTCCAGCTCGAAGGCCTCCTCCGGCTCGTTGAAGCCGATATGGCCGTTGTGGCCCATGCCTAGCACCTGGACGTCGATGCCGCCCAGGCCGGCGATGACCTGGTTGTACCGGGCGCACTCCGCCTCTGGATCAGGGGCCAGGCCGTTGGGCACGTTGGTGTTCTCCGGGGGGACGTTCACATGGTCGAACAGGTTGGCCTGCATGAAGTACCGATAGCTCTGGTCGTGGGTGGGGGCCAGGCCCAGGTACTCGTCCAGGTTGACGGTGTGCACCTGGGAGAAATCGATATCCCCCTTGTTGTACCATTCAATGAGCTGCTTGTACATGCCGATGGGGGTAGAGCCGGTGGCCAGTCCCAGGACGCTGTCCGGCTTGAGAATCACATGGGCAGACAGGATATTGGCCGCCTTGCGGCTCATGCTCTGATAGTCCTGCGCGGAATAGATTTTCATGACAATCTCCTCTCAGATGGCCCGGCAGGAAACACGCCCGGTCCATGACCCGGACCGGAGGGAGAAATTGCCGGGCGCTTTGGGGAAAACGGTGTGATTTGTGCGTTGTGCTGCCATCCAACCTTGGCCAGACGCCAGATTATTTACAATATAACATAAAGCAAACCGTCTGGTCAACCTCAATCTGCCTCCCATACCGGAAAATTTCAAGGGGCTGAAATGGAGAGACGGAAAAAAGGGTCGCATTTCTTTTGACAGTATGCTATAATCGTCAAGCGGGTTTGACAGACGGCCCACGACTGTAAATCGCGGAGAGGAAAGAGGACGGAACCAGTGGAGAAGAAACGCTTTGGGGACCGGAGGGACGGACGTTTGATCCGGAACCTGGACGGCCTGCACGCCGTGATGCCCCATCTGATGCCTCACCGGGCGGACGCGGAGGTCTATCTGGCCGCCGAGATGGACGTCACGGAGGCGCTGGACTACATACGAAGAAAGAACGAGGGGGAGGAGGAGTACCGGGCCACCCTGTTCCATTGCTTTGTCATGGCAGTGGCTAAGACGGTGTGGATGCGCCCGCGGCTCAACCGTTTTGTATCCGGCCGTCGGCTATACCAGCGGGATGAGATCACCCTGAGCTTTGTGGTCAAGCGCCGCTTTGAGGACCGCAGCGCGGAGAGCCTGATGGTGACCACAGCCCGGGAGGACTGGACGCTGTCGGAGGTGACGCAGAAGATCGTGGGCAAGGTCCACCAGGTGCGGGAGCAGGGCAGTTACGGTGTGGACGGGGCGCTCAACGCCGTGGGACGGCTGCCCCGGTGGCTCATCGCCCTGATCGTGTGGGGCTACCGCACCCTGGACTTCTTCGGCCGGGTGCCTAAGAGCCTGGCGGCGGGGGACCCCAATTACGCCACGGTGCTGCTGAGCAACCTGGGCTCCATCCGGAGCCCGGCGGTGTACCACCATCTGAACAACTACGGGACCAATTCCATTCTGGTGACCATCGGTACCATCCATAAGAAGGAAGTGTTCCGGGAGGATGGCAGTCGGACGGTGCGGGACATTGTGGACGTGGGCATCACCCTGGATGAGCGAATCGCGGACGGCTTCTACTTCGGCCGCTCCTGGAAGATCGTGCAGCATCTGCTGGCCCATCCGGAGCTGCTGGACCGTCCCTTGAAGGAGGAGATTGACTTTGAGTGCTAGGAAGAGTTTCTGCGTCAAGACCCCCTGGCTGAGCGCCATGGGGGATGTGCCCGCCCACCTGGACTACTTCGGCGGGACGCTGTACCAGGCGGTGGAGGCGTGCGCTCGGAACTATCCAGACCACACTGCCTATGTGTTCATGGGGAAAAGGACCAGCTATCGGGCCATGCTCCAGGAGATCAACATCTGTGCCCGGGCTCTGAAGTCTATTGGGGTGCGGCCTGGGGACCGGGTGACGGTAGCCCTGCCCAACTGTCCCCAGGCGGTGACCGTGTTCTACGCCATCAACCTGGTGGGGGCTATTGCCAACATGATCCACCCCCTGTCCAGTGAGAAGGAGATCGAGTTCTATCTGAAGGAGTCCGGTTCCCTCTTCGCTGTCACCCTGGACCAGTTCTACCACAAGTTTGAGGCCATCCGGCAGAATGTGAACCTGGACAACATCATTCTGGCCTCCATCAAGGACGCCCTGTCCCAGCCCATCAAGGCCGGCTATATGCTCACCGAGGGGCGCAAGCTCCAGAAGATTCCCAAGGATGCGCCCATCATCCGCTGGAATGAGTTTATGCGCCGGGGCAGGAGCTACCACTGGAAGTACAGGGCGGAGAAGGGGGCGGATGACGTGGCGGTTATCCTCTACTCCGGCGGCACCACCGGAATCACCAAGGGAATCCTGCTCACCAGCCTGAACTTCAACGCCCTGGGAGCCCAGGTGATCGCAACCAACCCCATGTTCCGACCCGGGGACAAGATGCTGGCGGTGATGCCCGTATTCCACGGTTTCGGTCTGGGAATTTCCATCCACACCATGCTCATGAACGGCGGGTGCTGCATCCTGGTACCCCGGTTTACCGCCGACAGCTATGCCAAGCTGCTGCTCAAGTACCGGTGCAACTTCATCGCTGGAGTGCCCACCCTGTATGAGGCCCTGCTGCGCCTGCCCAAGATGAAGAACGCTGACCTGTCCTGTCTGAAGGGGGTGTTCTCCGGCGGGGACTCCCTGTCGGTGGAGCTGAAGAAACGGATGGACAGGTTCCTTTTTGACCATCATGCCGCCACCCAGGTGCGGGAGGGGTACGGCCTGACCGAGTGCGTCACCGCCTCCTGCCTGACACCCTACCAGCAGTCCAGGGAGGGGTCCATTGGCATCCCCTTCCCGGACACCTACTACAAGATCGTGGAGCCGGGCAGCCAGAGAGAAGTGCCTTATGGGGAGGATGGGGAGATCTGCCTGTCCGGCCCCACGGTGATGAAGGGCTACCTGAACCACCCGGAGGAGACCGCCCAGACCCTCCAGACCCACCCGGACGGCCTGACCTGGATACACACCGGGGACTTGGGGTGCATGGACGAGGACGGCTTTATCTACTTCAAGCAGCGCATCAAGCGCATGATCGTCACCAGCGGGTACAACGTCTACCCCTCCCAGCTGGAGAACATCTTCGACGCCCACGAGCTGGTGCAGATGAGCTGCGTCATCGGGGTGCCCGACGAACTGAAGATGCAGAAGGTGAAGGCCTTCGTCATGCTCAAACCCGGGGTGTCCGCCGATGAGGAGACCAAGGAGACGCTCATGGCCTATGCCCGGAAGCACATCGCCAAGTACGCCCTGCCCTATGATATCGAGTTCCGCGCCGAGCTGCCCAAGACTCTGGTGGGCAAGGTGGCCTACCGCAAGCTGGAGGAGGAAGAACTCAGCCGGCATGTGCCGGTGGGGACGCGCTCCTGAGCCCTGGGGTTTTTCGTTTGCCGGGTTCCCTTTTGTCGGAGGTGCCGGCAAGCCCTCCGGCTTGTCGGGTCCCGCCCCGACAGGCGGGGTACTTTCTCTCGCGCAAGAGAAAGTACCCAAAGAGTGCGCATAGGGGGCGGACCCCCTATGTACCCCCGCTCAGTTGCACTGCGTGCTTCTCTTTCCGGCGTCCCTGACTCGCGGTTGCCCAGCTTCCCCCGACGGCCTCCGGCCTTGTGCGTGGCGTATGCTTTGGTCATCCCACCCCATCGGGGCGCCTGGAATGACATAGCCCTGGGGTGCGTGCGCCGTTAGAGGAACAGGCCCGCAGGCTTGAACACCAAGGCCAGGCACCCATAGGCGTGGTAGAAGTGCGGCAAGTTTCGTCGGCAAAAGGCCGGGGGCCGCCGTGCGTCGCTGGGAGTGTCAGCAGGTGTGCGCCGGTAAGAGAACGCTGCACCTGTTTTACTCCCCCGTAAAACGGGGGTTCTTAGGGGGCAAGCCCTGCGTACGAGGGACGCCCTTTGTCCCGAGTTAAGCCGGGGTTGCGCCCCTAAGCCGCCCTTTGGTTCCTTTCGGGCGGTGCCGAAAGGAACTCGCCCTTCCGGGCGAAACCTCGTCGTCGCAAAGTCCGCTTTGCTTCGTTTCCGCCCGAAGACGGCGAAAACTGCGCTTCGCTTCCTTGCTCGTCCTCTCCCCTCGTCGCCACAAGCTCCATATCCTTCGCTTCCGCCTTTGGCGAAAGCTCATCCATTTCGCTGCAGCTCCTCTCCCCACAAAAGCGCTGCTTTTGCGGGGGCCCCATTACGGGGGCCCATCACTGGACTGCGTCTGTCTATGTCCGGCGTGAGGTAAGACGCACAGCCCCTGCCCCCTCATTTCGCTGCCGCTGGCCTGCATCAGAGTAGAACTATTTACTGGCCCACGGCAAGCGCCTGACCCGGCAATGCCTTGGGGCGTTCCTTTCTACCGTCCGAACCGGGTGGCAAACCGCAAGCCACCGCCCTGCCAGACGCCCAACGGGGTGTGGGAAGTTTCCGAAAGCACACCGGCACAAGGCTGGAGGCCGCCGTGGGAAGCATCCACGCC
>CAJLWS010000093.1 GCA_905210385.1 uncultured Eubacteriales bacterium
CTTATCCTTCATCTTTTTTCTTCACTTGTCCAATATGTATTGTAATCCTACAGTATCCGTAAACAATGTGTGAATTTGCACATTGCGTCAAACCCGAAAACTTGATATACTTTAAGGCAAAAAAGCGTCAGGAGAAAGGAGAGCCCCATGGATCGAATCGACAAAGAGAATTACTACCTGGACATTGCCCAAACCGTCCTGGAGCGGTCCACCTGTCTGCGCCGGTGCTACGGCGCCATCGTGGTCAACCACGATGAGATCGTCTCCACCGGCTACAACGGCGCCCCGCGGGGGAGGAAGAACTGCGCCGACCTGGGCTACTGCACCCGGGAAGCCATGCACATTCCCTCCGGAGAGCGGTATGAGCTGTGCCGGTCAGTACACGCCGAAGCCAACGCCATCATCTCCGCCTCTCGCAGGGAGGTGCTGGGCGCCACGCTATACATGGCCTGCCGCAACCCGGTGACAGGCGAGCTGGTCCCCGGCTCCACCTCCTGCTCCATGTGCCGCCGGCTGATCATCAATGCGGGCATCGCCAAGGTGGTCATCCGTGACACGCCCACCGAATATCGGGTAGTAGATGTGCAGCGGGACTGGGTCGACGAGGACGATTCCCTACCCCAGCCGTCCTGAGATAAGCCCCGGTCCATAGACCGGGGTCTTTTCCGTTTCGGCGGGATTTCACAGTTGTCATTTCCCCGCCTTTCGTGTAAAATAAAACTCTGACCAAACATGAGGAAAGGGGAGGCGTCGGGCTTGTCCGCACTGCTGCTGCCCAATGAAATACTGGCCATGCCCGCCCAGTCCGCCCGGCGGCTGGTGGAGTCGGGGGATGGGGACGCCGCCCTGCTCTACCTGGCCCTGCTGGACCGGGGAACAGGGCCGGACGGCGCCCGGACCCGGCTACACTGCTCCCAGGATCGGCTGGAGCGGGCCTGGCAGCGGTTAGCCGCCTTGGGGTTGGTGGAGCAAAAGCATCCCCCGGCTCCTCCGACGCCAGCCCCGGAGGAGAAACCCCCGGAGTATAGTCGGAAGGACCTGGCCGATGCCCTGGAGCGGGAGCCGGACTTTCAAAACCTTTATCAGGAGGTGGAGCGGATCGTCAGTCGCCCTCTGACAGACAACGATCTGAAATGCCTGTATACCATCTATGACCATCTGGCGCTGCCCTCAGAGGTCATCCTGTTGCTCACCGGATACACCGCCCGCCGCCTGCGCCGGCACAAACAGCGCGGAAACGGCAGCAGCCTCCGGCTCCGGGTGCCCCAGATCCAGAAGGAGGCCTTCCGGTGGAAGCGCTTGGGGGTGGACACGGTGGAGCGGGCAGAGGAATACCTGCGACGGCAGGAACTGGTGGACCGTCGGGAGTGGAAGATCCTGTCCATCATTGGCGCATCCACCCCCCGGGCCGCGGTGGAGAAGGAGCGGGAGTACATCGAGCAATGGGTGGAGATGGGGATGAGCGACGAGCTCATCGCTCTGGCCTATGAGCGGACGGTCTACCAGAAGAAAGAGATGAACTGGCCCTACATGAACCGAATCCTGCAGTCCTGGCACCAGGCGGGATACACCACCGCCCAGCAGGTACGCACGGAGGACCGCCCGCCCCAGCGCCGGCGGAGCGGGCGCAAGCAGGCCGGGCCGGAGAGCTTCCAGCCCAGCCAGGAGCGCATCCGGAAGAACGCGGACTGGTTGGATGAATTTTTGAAAGAGCAGGAGAAAGGCGGGTGACCCGGCATGGCGTTTGAACCGGGGGTGACGCGGCAAGCGATGGTGCAGCTGCAGCGCCGGAAAGAGGATCGGGTGCGCCGCCGGGAGCGGCTGGAGCGGGAGCTGTACCGGCAGGAGCCAGAGCTGGAGCGGCTGGACCGGGACCTTCGGGGCACCATGGCGGAGCTGGCCGGACTTCTGGCTACCGGCAAGCCCCTGGAGGCCGGTGGGCCGGAGATCGCCGCCGTACGGGAGCGCAACCTGGCGCTCCAGAAGCGGCGGGAAGAGCTGCTGCGCCGGCTGGGTCATGAGCCCTCAGAACTGGAGGATACTCCGGACTGCCCCCTGTGCGGGGATACCGGCTGGACGGACGGCAGGATGTGCCGGTGTCTGAAGCAACTATGCGTCCAGGAGCAGATGAGACGGCTAACCAGCCTGATGAACCTGACGGAGGAGCAGTCCTTTGACAAGCTCCGGCTGGACGTGTACTCCGACCTGCCCTGGCAGGGGCAAGAGCGGTCCCCGCGGGAGCAGATGCGGCGCATCGTAACGGTCTGCGAGGGCTTTGCCCGGCAGTTTCCAGACTACCCACTGAAGAACCTGTTGCTGTCCGGCGGCACCGGACTGGGCAAGACCTTCCTGTCCGGCTGCATCGCACGGGAGGTGTCCCGGCGGGGCTACTCGGTGGTATATGAGACGGCCATCAACCTATTTTCCGTCTTTGAGGTTCGGCGGTTTACCCGGGACGCAGAGGAGGAGCGCCAGGCCCGGGAGGACGCCCGTCGCTACCTGCGCTGTGACCTGCTGATTCTGGACGACCTGGGTAGCGAGATGACCAGTCCTCTGGCCCAGGCGGCCTTATACGAAGTGATCAACAGCCGGATTCAAGCGGATCGGCGCACCATCATCTCCACCAACCTCTCCCTGGAGCAGATGGGCGAGCGGTACACCCCGCAGATCGTCTCCCGGATCGGCGGGCTGTTTCGGGAGCTGACCTTTTACGGGGAGGATATCCGGCGCAGGGGCCGATGAGATGCGCCAGGAAACACGGGAAAGGAGACGCGGACAATGCGGGCAGTGGTGACCCGGGTGAAACAGGCCCGGGTGGAGATTGACGGGCACGTCAACGGCCAAATCGGCCAGGGGTTTTTGGTCCTGCTAGGCGTGGGGCCGGAGGACACCCCTGACACCGCGGACCGAATGGCGGACAAGGTGTGCGGCCTGCGGGTGTTTGAAGATGAGAACGGGAAGATGAACCTGAACTTGCAGACAGCAGGGGGCTCCATCCTGGTGGTGAGCCAGTTCACCCTATACGCCGACACCTCCTCCCGCCGTCCGGGCTTTACCGGGGCGGCCAAGCCTGACACGGCCATTCCCCTCTATGAGCGGTTCATGGAGCAGTGCCGGGCGCGGGGCTTTACGGTGGAGCACGGGGAGTTTGGGGCAGATATGCAGGTATTCTCCCAGAACGACGGTCCGGTGACCATCCTGCTGGAAGTGTGAGGTCTGGGGAGACCCAGACAATGGATTGTTTCGCGCCATAGGCGCGGTGTTTGCAAGGAGGCAAGACATGCCTGTCATCAGACAATTGGACCCCCATGTGGCCGATCTCATCGCTGCCGGCGAGGTGGTGGAGCGGCCGTTCCCCAGCGGCTGGAGCCGCCGGGGCCCCCAAGAGATTTATCCTGCGCGGCGGAAGTGAATTCCGCCTTGCGCCAAGGTTTTTGCGGAGCGAAAACGCTTGTACGCCGGATTTCCGGCGTGAGGCCGGCCGCTCTTAGAGGAGGAGAATGATGGCACAGATCAAACAACTGGATCCCCATGTGGCCGATCTCATCGCCGCCGGCGAGGTGGTGGAGCGGCCGGCCTCGGTGGTCAAGGAGCTCATGGAGAACGCCATTGACGCGGGGGCCTGCGCCCTCACGGTGGAGATCGCCCACGGAGGCATGACCCTCATCCGGGTCACCGACGACGGCTGCGGCATCCCCGCGGACCAGGCCCCTGCCGCCTTTCTGCGCCACGCCACCTCCAAGATCGCCACCGAGTTCGACCTGGAGGCCATCGGCACCCTGGGGTTCCGGGGGGAGGCCTTAGCAGCCATCTCGGCGGTGTCCCGGGTGGAGTTGCTCACCCGCCCGGCCCAAGACGCCCTGGGCACAGCCCTCACCCTGGAGGGGGGGACGGTGCTGGAGCAGGAGGAGGCGGGCTGCCCGGCGGGCACCACCATGGTGGTGCGGGACCTGTTCTTCAACACCCCCGCCCGGCAGAAGTTCCTGAAAAAGGACGCGGCAGAGGGTGCGGCGGTGTTCGCCGTGGTGCAGCGCATCGCCCTGTCCCATCCCGAGCTGTCGGTGAAGTTCATCCGGGACGGGCGGCAGGAGCTGCTCACCCCCGGGGACGGTCAGCTCAAGAGCGCCGTTTACGCCGTCATGGGGAGAGACATCGCCCTGGGCTTCCTGCCAGTGAACGGCTCGGGGCCCAACATGACGGTGACCGGCTTTACCTCTATGCCCACCTGCTGCCGGGGCAGCCGCAGCTATCAGCACTTCTTTGTCAACGGCCGATACGTGAAGAGCCGGACCATGATGGCAGCGGTGGAGGAGGCCTATAAGAACCAGAAGATGGTGGGTCGGTTTCCCGGCTGCGTCATCCACCTGGCCATGCGCCCCAATGAGGTGGATGTGAACGTCCACCCGGCCAAGACCGAGGTGAAGTTCCAGAATGAGCAGCAGGTGTTCTCCGCCGTGTACCACGGGGTGCTCTCCGCTCTGAGCGGAGACCGCAGCCGCCCCCAGGCAGTGCTGAAGGGGGTACGGGAGGAGGACACCGTCACCCCCAACCAGACCACCTTGCCCTTGCACGACGGCACGGCATCAATGAACCAGGTCCCCGTCCGACCGCAAACCATGCGGGCAGGCCCGCAAAAGGACGCATCCTCCTACCAGTTCCGCCGGGTGGAGCCCCTGCCTCGGGAGGGGGAACGCCCCCCCCAGCGGCCGATACCTGCTCCCGTTGAGGCGGGAAGGCGGACGGGGGACATTCTCCCCGCCCACCGCTCGGCGGCCGGGCACGGGGAAAAAGAATCCCCTGCCGTCGGCCCAGTGCGGCCCCGGGAAGAGCCTGTCGCGGCGGCAAAAAGTTCTGCTCCGGAGGTGCAGGTGGTGGAACAGGCCCCGCTCCAGGAGCCCATGCCCGCCCAGGGGCGTTCGAACCCGGAACTCCAGCCCCGGGAGGAGTCCTGGCAGGTACAAGGAGAGCTGTTCCACACCTATGTGCTGGTGGAGCAGGGGAATAAGGTGCTGCTCATCGACAAGCACGCCGCTCATGAGCGGGCCAATTTTGACCGGCTGAAGGCGGCGGACTACCAGCCCATGGTACAGCAGCTGCTGGTTCCGGTGACCTTCACCCCTGCCCCGGAGGAGCGGGCGGTGCTGCTGGAACAGCTCCCCCTGCTGGCCCGATTCGGCTTCGAGATGGAGGAGTTCGGCACGGCAGCCCTGGCTGTGCGCTCCGCTCCGGACTATCTGGACGCAGGGGAGATTGAACCCGCTCTGCTGGAGTTGGCCCGGCGCATCCGGGTCACCGGCTCAGCAGATCCCCAGTCTGCCCGGGACGAGCTGCTGCACACCATGGCCTGCAAAGCGGCCATCAAGGGCGGGCAACGCAACGGTCCCCAGGAGCTGGAGGAGGTGGCCCGGATGGTGCTGTCCGGCGCGGTGCGCTACTGCCCCCACGGGCGGCCTGTGGCCATCGAGCTCACCCGGGCCCAGCTGGAAAAGCAGTTCAAACGGACCTGAAAGGAAGGTTGCTATGGCCTATCAGCTCAAGGAGATCAACCAGGCGGTGCGCCGGGACGCGCCCAGCTTTATGGGACAATGCGACCAGGCGTTTCAGGACAAGGTGAACGCGGCGGCGGACCTCATCTGCCGCAACAGGAAGGACAGCCCCGTGGTGTTGCTGTCCGGGCCCTCCGGCTCGGGCAAGACCACCACGGCGGGGATGATCTGCCGGGAACTGGAGCGCCGGGGCGTTGGCAGCTACACCATCTCCATGGATGACTACTTCGTCCACCAGGACCCCAAGACCGCCCCCCGCACGCCCGACGGGGAGATCGACTACGAGTCCCCGGAGGTGATGGACCTGACCCTGCTGGATGAGCACTTCACCAAGCTCACCCGGGGGGAAGAGATCGTCATTCCCAAATTTGAGTTTGCCCGGCAGATGCGCAACGACAGCGCAGGCACTCCCCTGAAGCTGGGCAAGGACGAGATCGCCATCTTCGAGGGCATCCACGCCCTGAACACCCGGATCACCGCCGGCCACCCGGAGGCCACCCGGCTGTACATCTCCGCCCGGAGTAACGTGCTGGACGGCCAGGCGCTGCGCTTCAAGGGTACCTGGATGCGGCTGACCCGGCGGGCGGTGCGGGACTATAACTTCCGGGGCACCGACGTGGAGGGCACCCTGGCTATGTGGGCCAACGTGCGCCGGGGGGAGAAGCTGTACATCTCCCCCTATAAAAACCGGGCGGACATCATCTTCGACTCCTCCCTGCCCTATGAGGTGTCCGTCATGCGTCCGGCGGAGCGGGAGGAGTTCCCGGAATAATGGCTGTTGCGCAGAGTGCGGCGGTATGGTAAAATTACTGTAAAGGAAGCTTTACCATCGCTTAACAAGGGCAAGCAAGCCTGACAGCGTGTCTTTCCGGCGCTTTTTGCC
>CAJLWS010000094.1 GCA_905210385.1 uncultured Eubacteriales bacterium
GGCTACCAGGTCGGCCGCGCCCTCTTCCACCACTGCGCGCACGGTGCGCGTTTCACCGGCCAGAGGTTCCTGCTCCAGGTAGCCCAGGCTGTAGCCCGGGGCCAGCACGGTCTTGCCCTCAAAGGCCTGGTCCACCCCCGCCAGAATTTTCAGCAGGCTGGATTTGCCCGCTCCGTTGAGCCCCAGCACGCCGATCTTGGCCCCGTAGAAGTAGGAAAGGGAAATATCCTTCAATACTTCGCGTTGGCCGTGGCGCTTGCTGACGCGGATCATGGAATAGATGATCTTGTCCGGTTCGTTGCTCATGATGCTCCCTGTTTTCCGTCATCCGCCGTCCGCACGGGCGCGGCAGCGGTTTTGCCGACCATAGCCGCAGGCGCGCGCTTTTTCAAGGCCGCCGGAGCTTTGACTCCCGCGCCGGGCTGTGCGACTCTTGGGCGATGGCGGGCCGTGGCGACCCGACCCCATCGGGCCGAAGCGCGTTGGCAGCGCCCGCAGGACATACCCTTTTGCAGCAAGGAGCACACTATGAACAAGGAAGTGGTCAGCACCGCCGCAGCCCCCGCCCACAGCCAGCATTTTTGAAAGACACTGCCCGCCAACAGCCGATCTAGCCGCAGCCCTTTATAGACCCGGCACAGAAGCCTGTGGGCAGCTCGCCACAGCCGGGTAAACACGCTGTGCTCCGACTCTGCCAGTTCCCGCTGCTCCGGGGGGTGGAGGAACCACTGGAGCACTCCGCTCTTTCGCCACTGGTCGCCAAACCACTGGCACAAGGCCGCCAGCACCCGGAAGAGAACGCTGGCCTGTAGGATCTGCTGTACTCGTTGCATGCTTCAACCTCGTTTCCTCAATCGTTGCGCCACAGCTCGCAGGGCCAGCTTCATCTCGTCCAGCCGAAGCAGGGTGCATAGCACGAAGTATACTGCCGCCCCGGCCAGGGCGCACCCCGCCAGCAGGCATGCCTCTCCCAGCTTGCCCTCCGGCACCAGGCCAGCCAGCCCTCCCCGGATCAGCCATACCGCTGCAGCCATTCCTGCTGCGGACAACAGCATCTTTCCAATGTCCACTAGGAACTTCCCGGACAGGATGCCTTCCCCTCGAAGCTCTAGCGGAACCAGCAGAAGAATCGCATAGAGGGTAGAGGACACCGTGGAGGAGATGGCCAGGCCCGTCACGCCCAGGGGCTGGGTAAGGACCATGCAGAGCCCCAAGTTGGCCAAGATGGACACCCCACCCGCGATGAGGGGGGCTCTGCCCTCCTGCTTTGCAAAGTAGGAGCGGCTCAAAATATTTTGCAGGGCATAGCCCACCATCCCCAGGGACACCCACACCAGGGCCTCGGAGGTAATGGAGACGGAAAACTCGTCAAACTCCCCACCCCCATATAGGAAGGAGACCAGGGGCCGGGCCAGCAGCATCAGCCCAGCCGCCATGGGCATCACAAAGAACAGACTGCTGTGGACAGTCTGGCGCAGGGTGTCCTGAAAGGCCGCCTGCTGATGCTGGGCCGTAAGGCGGGAGAGTTTTGGAAAAATCACGTTGGTGATGGACAGGATGAACACCCCGGCAATCACCAGGTATAGGTTGGTGGAGTACTCCATGGCGGACACTCCCGCCCCGTCATACAGGTAGGAGCCAAACCGGCTGTTGATGGTCAGGTTGATGGGCTGCACCCAGGTAGACACCATCACCGGCCCCATCAGGGCGAAGGCCCGGCGCATCCCCTCCGACCGGAAGGAGAAGTCCGGATGGTAGCGGAAACCCACCTGCCGCAAGGAGGGAACCTGTACCAGCGCCTGGAGCAGCCAACCCACCAGATAGGCCGCCGCCAGCCCGTATATCCCATAGTCCTCATCCAGGAAATAAAAATAGCCGATGATGACCAGGTTGGACACCACGCTGATCAGAGCGGGGACATTGAATCGGTCCATAGCTTGCAGGATACCTACGAAAGAGAAGGCCACCCCGGTAAAAAGCACTGTGGGAAACATCATCCGGGTAAGGGATACGGCCAAGGCGGCAGTCTGGTCATCATAGCCTCCCGCAAACAAGGCCACCAAGGGCTCGGCCAGCAGAATGCCCAGCACAGTGAGCACCGCTGTGAGCAGCCCCATCACCGATAGAAAGTTCCCGCCAAAGCGGAAAGCCTCTTTCTTTCCCTTTTTGGTCATGATCTCACTGAACACCGGGATGAAGCAGGCGGCAATGGCCGAGGCGAACACCACGTCGAAAAAAACCCTGGGGATCCGGCTGGCGGTATAGAATGCCTTGGCCTCCATGCCCGCCGTGCCATAGTGAACCGCCATCAGATGGTCCCGAAAGAGCCCCAGCACCTTACCCGCCAGCGTGATCACCATGACCGCGCTGATGGTACGGGTGGAATGATCCTTTTCCCTTGCCAAGCCTTTCACCCCTTCCCCATCCCCAGCGGAGGTAGAATCGCCTTATTGTACACCAACCCCCACCCTTTTTCAACCGTTCTCCGGGAGATTCACGCTATGTTCACACTTTCCCTCTCCAGCCATTGTGGAAACCATCCCTTGTGGTCTGAATTGCACTTTTCCCCATGATATGCTATAATTATAAATATTCCGTGTCCCGGGCCCCTCCGGGATCCATCCGCCGCCCCACAGGGCGAACCCCACTCTTACCTGAAAAGGAGCCTGCTATGAACCGCAATACCTTCCGGCGCCTTTCCCGGCGCGCACTGGCCCTAGTCCTGGCTGCGGCGATGCTGATCCCGGCCGCTTTTGCCACCGCCGGGGCTCCTCAGCTCACCACTATCCAGACTCTCGCCAGCGGTCTGACCTACCGCAACACCATCTCTGACCACGACTCCGCCGGACGAGTGGAAGGCTTCTCCCTGGAGCTGGAACCAGGCAGCGGCATTTACCCCATCACTGTCCAAGGCAGCGGCAACATCTATGGTTCGGGCACTATCAACCAGGCCATCCAGCAGGCCGAGCGCATGGGCTACCATGTGGTGGGCGGTATCAACGGTGATTTCTACACCCTGAGCACCGGGGTGCCCAACGGGATCGCTATTGAGGACGGCGTCTACCGCTCCAGTTCCGGAGGCTTCTCCGCCGTGGCCATGGTGGGCGGCCAGCTCCGGCTGGTCCAGTCCCCCCAGGTGGCTATAACCTTAACCAACCAGCGCACCGGGCGAGTGGATACCCCGGACCATTTCAATAAGTGGCGGGACTACGATGGAGGGCTGTATCTCTTCAACTCTGACTTCTCCTCCTCCACCCGTACCCAAGGCTCTGGCGGCTGGGTCGTGATAATGGAGCTGGCGCAGGGCGACCAAGGCGCTTCCCTCACCGTCAATTCTACCCTCACGCTGGAGGTCGTGGAGGTTCTAGATACCTCCCAATCGGTGGACATTGGGGAAAACCAATACATACTCACCGCCGACCACGCCTCCTCCACCGTTGACTTTTTCGCTGGATACGAGGCAGGTGACCAGATTACTCTGACCACCTCCTGCTCTGATCCCACCCTCTCCCAGGCCCAGTGGGCTATGGGTTGTGGGGACATTCTGGTCTCGGATGGCATGATCACCGACAGCTCCTCCTGGACCTATCCCACCGGCCGCGCTCCCCGTACTAGCGTAGGGGTCAAGGCGGACGGCACCATGGTATTCTACGCGGTGGATGGCCGCCAGTCCGGATATTCCGGCGGCCTGACTGAGATGGACCTGGCAGAGGAAATGCAGCGTCAGGGCTGCTTGTGGGCGGTCAATCTGGACGGGGGCGGCTCCACCACCTTCTCCGTGCAGCTGCCCGGACAGAGCACCCCCACCGTAGCCAATTCTCCCTCCGGCGGCAGCCTGCGCGCCTGTGCCTCCTACCTCCTGCTGGTCACCGACGCTGGCCTGGAAAACACTTCCGCCCAGCGTCTGGCCTTGGTGGAGGACGGCCTGGTGGTGCTGGCCGGCTCCAGTGTCACCCTGGGCAGTGTAGTCAGTGTCAACGCTGGTCTGGAGACCGTATCCTCCCGGGTGAGTGACGCGGCGTTCGCCTCAGTAGGCGGTCTGGGCAGCTTTGACGGTGGAGTATACACCGCCGGAACCACCCCCGGGACAGACACCATCTCCATCACCTCCTCCTCTCTGGGCCTGTCCGGTACCGCCCAGATCCATGTGGTCAGCTCCCTGAGCAGCCTGAGCGTCACCCGGGCGGGAAGTACTGCCGCGCTCTCCTCCCTGAGTGTGGAACCCGGCCAGAGCGTAGCTCTGTCTGCCACCGGCAGCTACTGGTCCCGCACCGCCCTGCGCGCCGGCTCCGACGGAGTCACCTGGTCGGTGACCTCCGACGCGGGCACCATCACCCAGAACGGAGTCTTTACCGCCTCCAGCAGCGGGGCTCCCGGCACCATCACAGTCACCGCCGGCGGTCTCACCCATACCATTGCCGTCAATGAGGGTCGGCATGTCCACACCGATGTCACTCCGGACCACTGGTCCTATGCGGCGGTGGAGTTCTGCTACCAACAGGGCATTGTCAATGGCATCAGTGATACCCTGTTCGGCCGGGATGAGCCCATCCGTCGGTGCGACTTCGTCGTCATGCTCTACAACGCTCTGGACAAGCCCCCGGTGTCCGGCTCCTCCGGTTTCTCCGATGTGAGCGATACCGCCTACTATGCCGACGCCGTCCTCTGGGGCAGCGACGCCGGCCTGGTGCTAGGCACTGGCTCCGGTCTCTTCTCTCCCGCCGATTCCATCACCCGGGAGCAGGCAGCCACCATCCTATACCGGGCCATGTCCCTGTTGGGGCTGTCCACCCCGGAGGCCGACCTGTCCATCCTAAACCAGTTCTCTGACCGCGCCCAGATCGCCAGCTACGCCCGGACCCCCATGGCTGTGCTGGTCTCTCTTGGCATCTTCCACGGCACCGGCTCTGGCCTGAACCCCAAGGGCAATCTGACCCGGGCGGAGATGGCGGTCCTGCTCTACCGCCTGCTGGCCGACTCCGAGGATATCCCCGATGTCCCTGATATCCCGCAGCTGGGTCCTGACGCCTCCCTCACCCTCAGTCAAACCTCGGGTATTTTGACCCCCTCCCAGACCCTTTCGCTTACCGCCACTCTCACCGGAGGAACCGGTACCATCACCTGGACCTCTAGCAATTCCGCTGTGGCCGTCGTCTCCTCTGACGGTACTGTCACCAATGTGTATACCGGCGTGGGCACGCCCTCTGTAACCATCACCGCCACCTGCGGCACGCTGAGCGCCAGCGCGGTATTGCAGTGCTCCCCCGCTGAAACGGTGGGCTTGGTCACCGCCAGCCCCAACCTGAACGTCCGCTCCGGCCCTGGCACCGGATACCAGAGGATCGGTAGTCTGAGCTACGGCGCCCAGGTGGCCGTACTGAACAGTGACTCTGGCTGGTATCAAGTTCTGTACGCCAGCGGCGGCACAGCCGTCACCGGTTGGGTATCCGCCGACTATATCACCCTCGTTTGAACTTTCGCCGGCAAGGGAGGCGCGGAATATGGATCTGCGGGTTCTTCGGTATTTTCTGGTAGTCGCCAGAGAGGAAAATATTACTAGGGCCGCCGCCCTGCTCCACCTGACCCAGCCTACCCTCTCTCGCCAGCTGATGCAGCTGGAAGCGGAACTGGGCGTCAAGCTGTTCCTACGCAGCCGGTATCGGATCATCCTCACCGATGACGGCATACTCCTGCGCCGCCGGGCTCAAGAGCTGGTGGAGATGGCCGACAAGGTAGAGCGAGAGTTCCGTCACCGGGGAGAGGAGCTGGCGGGCGAGGTATCCATTGGCAGCGGCGAACTGCGGAGCATGGATCATCTGGCTGGCCTGCTCGCATCCTTCCACGCTATGAACCCCCAGGTGACCTACCAGATCTACAGCGGCAACGCGGACAACATCAAGGAACGCATAGAGCAGGGCCTGCTGGATTTCGGCTTGCTGCTGGAGCCCGTGGATATCACAAAGTATGAGTTTATTCGCATGCCCGTCATAGAGGAGTGGGGCGCTTTGGTCAGCGAGAGCTCCCCCCTGGCTGCTCTGGAGCGGCTCACCCCAGAGGAATTGGCCGCACAGCCCCTGATCCTGACCCGGCGGGAACTGGTTCAGCAGGAGTTTATCCACTGGATGGGTCCCTTTGCAGATCGGATGGAGGTTGTCGCCGGAGGAAATCTTCCCTATAACACAGCCCTGCTGGCTCGGAACAATCTGGGAGCCTTCATCACCCTGCGCCTGCACTGCGCCTACGAGGGCCTGCGCTTCCTTCCCCTGTCTCCTCCGCTGCGGGCCGGATCCGTGCTGGCCTGGAAAAGAACCCAGGCTATTTCTCCTGCAGCCCAGGCCCTAATCCAGTACATTCAAACACGTCTGGACACAGTTCCCGTGGAACCGACTTAGT
>CAJLWS010000095.1 GCA_905210385.1 uncultured Eubacteriales bacterium
CGTCCTCAATGAAGGTCTTGGCGTTCCCGTCGGCCAGGACGATCACGATGACGGGGGCGCCGTAGGAGGGGTCGGAGTCGGCGCCCATCACTGCGGCGTTGAGCCGGGATAGCCGCGCCCGATACTCGGGACTGGTGACGGCCACGATGACCGGGGACTGCCGGCCCATGGCAGTGGGGGCATAGGTGCCCGCCTCCAGCACTGCGTCCAGCAGCTCCTCGGGTACCGGCTCGGGCCGGTAGGCGCGCACGCTGCGCCGGGTCTTGATGAGAGTGAGCAGGTCCTGATTCATAGGGATACCTCTCTTTCGCTTTTTCTGCTTAAAGTATAGGGTCCACGGCCGCTGATGTCAAGGCCGGGGGGTCGTGGAAGGAGCACACCCGCTTGCGCAAGGGCGAGGGGTGTGCTACAATGGATCGGGACAAGGCGTCCCGCCTGGGGGACCGGGCCGGGAAGCGCCGCTGGAAGGAGGAGGCACGGCCCATGATGTATCAGCCCTTGGCGGACCGGATCCGGCCCCAGACCCTGGACGAGGTGGTTGGGCAGAGGCATATTCTGGGGAAGAACGGCCTGCTGCGCCGAGTCATTGAGAGCGGTAAAATCCCAAACATGGTATTCTACGGCCCTTCGGGCACGGGTAAGACCACGGTGGCCAACATCATTGCCAACCGGTCGGGCCGGGCCCTGCGGCGGCTTAACGCCACCACTGCCTCCCTGTCCGATGTGAGGGACATCATGGACGAGGTGGGCACCCTGCTGGCCCCCAACGGGGTGTTGCTCTATCTGGATGAGATCCAGTACTTCAATAAGAAGCAGCAGCAGTCCCTGTTGGAGTTCATCGAAAACGGCAAGATCACCCTCGTAGCCTCCACGACGGAGAACCCCTATTTCACCATCTTCAACGCCATCCTGTCCCGTTCCACCGTGTTTGAGTTCAAGGCCCTCACAGCGGAAGATATCCTGCCGGCGGTGGACCGGGGGCTGCGCCTCATGGGGGAAGAGTTGGGGGTGCAGGTGGCGTGTGAGGAGGGTGTTCGGGAGAAGCTGGCCGCCGCCAGCGGTGGGGATGTGCGCAAAGCGCTGAACGCAGTGGAGCTGCTGATGAACGCCGGGCGGATCAGCCAAGGAACGGTCCACATCACCCTGGAGGACGCAGCTGTGGTGGCCCAGCGATCAGCCATGCGGTACGACCGGGAGGGGGATGAGCACTTTGACACCGCCTCCGCCCTGATGAAGTCCCTGCGAGGCTCCGACCCGGATGCCGCCCTGCACTATCTGGCCAGGCTGCTGGAGGCGGGGGACCTGATCCCCGCCATCCGGCGGCTGCTGTGCTCGGCCAGCGAGGACATCGGGCTGGCCTACCCCCAGGCGGCGGCCATCGTCAAGGCCTGCTGTGACAGCGCGTTGCAGCTGGGCCTGCCAGAGGCCAAGCTGCCCCTGGCCCAGGCGGTCATCCTGCTGGCTACCGCCCCCAAGTCCAACAGCGTGTGCGCCGCCATTGACGCAGCCATGGCCGACGTGCGGGCGGGGAATACGGGGGACTATCCCCGACACCTGCAGAACGTCCATGCGGACGGTACAGGCTTTGAGCGGGAGCAGGGCTACCTATACCCCCACAACTACCCCAACCACTGGGTGCGGCAGCAATACCTGCCCGATGCCATCAAGGACCGGGTGTACTATCAGTATGGCCCCAACAAGAACGAGCAGGCCGCCAAGGCCTACTGGGATAAGATCAAAGGAAACTGAAAGGCGGTGGCGGTATGCCCATGGATATCCATGTGGGAGATGTGTTGGAACTGAAGAAGCAGCACCCCTGCGGCAGCAAGGAGTGGAAGGTGCTCCGGGTTGGGATGGATTTTAAGCTGAAGTGCGTCGGCTGCGGCCACGAGCTGATGATCCCCCGGAGCAAGGCGGAGAAGGCCGTAAAGAAAGTGAAGCGGGACGGGGGAGAGACGGTATGAAGGAGTTCTGGAGCGGCCGCATCCGGGATGCGGTGCCCTATGTCCCCGGGGAGCAGCCCCGGGAGGGAAAGTTCATCAAGCTCAACACCAACGAGTGTCCCTATCCGCCCTCTCCCAGGGTGGTGGAGGCCATCCGCCAGGCTGCGGGGGACGAGCTGCGGCTCTACCCGGACCCGGAGTGCCTGGCCCTGCGCCGGGCCATCGCCAAGCGGGAGGGGTTAAAGCCGGAGCAGGTGTTCTGCTCCAACGGGTCGGATGAGGTGCTGGCCTTTGCCTTCCAGGCATTTTTTGACCCGGAGCGGGAGATCGTGTTCCCCCGGATCACATACAGCTTTTATCCGGTTTATACCGATTACTTCGGCCTGCGCTGCCGCCGGGTGCCCATGAACCCGGACTTTTCCGACCCGGTGGATGAACTGTGCGGGAGTAACGGCGGCGTGGTACTGTGCAACCCTAACGCCCCCACGGGCATCGCCGTGGGGCTGGACGTGGTGGAGAAGCTGCTCCGGGCCAACCCGGACGTAGTGGTCATCGTGGACGAGGCCTACGTGGACTTTGGCGCCCGCAGCGCCGTACCCCTGATCGACAAGTACCCCAATCTGCTGGTGGTGCAGACCGCGTCCAAGTCCCGGGCCCTGGCGGGGCTCCGGGTAGGCTGGGCCATGGGTCAGGAAAACCTCATCAGCGGCCTGCGGTGCGTGCGGGACTCCATCAACTCCTACACCGTGGACCGGGCCGCCCAGGCGGGGGCCCGGGCAGCCATCGAGGACGAGGATTATTTTCAGTCCATCCGCCGTCGGGTGATGGATACTCGGGAGCGGACGGCGAAAGTATTAAAGCAAATGGGCTTTATAGTCCTTCCCTCCCAGGCCAATTTCCTGTTTCTCTCCCACCCAAACCATGGGGGAAAGGAGCTGCTGGATGCCCTGCGGGAGCGGGGGATCCTGGTGCGGTGGTGGAGCGACCCACCGATCGAAAACTGGCTGCGGGTGACCATCGGCACCGACGAGGAGATGGAGGAGTTTGCGCGTGGAATGCGAGAGATTGTCTCGTGAGCCGGTGCTGGAGATAACATTCTGGAGATGGAGGATATGGGTATGAAGAAAGACGTGGGACTGGTGGGTATGATCCTGGCGCTGCTGGCCGCCGTGATCTGGACGGCCAACTGTATCGTCCTGCTGTTGTACGCGGGTGAGGCTACGCCGGTGAGGGTCATTCTCATTGTGGATGTGGTATGCGCGATTATCTGGTGGATCGTGTTCATGGTGGCGGTGCTGGTGCGCCGGAAGAATCGGAATCAGGCGGAGCATGAACCTCAGAAAAGGAAATAGAATCGGGAAAAACCT
Source organism: uncultured Eubacteriales bacterium (assembly GCA_905210385.1). Taxonomy (GTDB): domain Bacteria; phylum Bacillota; class Clostridia; order Oscillospirales; family Oscillospiraceae; genus Enterenecus. The sequence goes on from CAJLWS010000095.1 coordinate 3,311, forward strand.
GGAACAGAGGGAAAGACCTTTGGCTGGCGGCCAAAGGTCTTTTTTCCTTCCTGGACTCGCTTTGACCTTTTTTGAAGACGCGAAGGGGTATAATCATCCGTGACAGCCCAGTCCAGGTTGTCATCCACGTTTAGGAGGGAGGGAGCCCAGGTGGCGGGAGAGTCGGTGACAGTGATTTACATAGACCTGCTGTTCCTGCTCAACTTTGTTGCCAATTACTTGCTCCTACTGGGTTCTGGGCGGATGGCTGGAGCTGTGCTTTACCGCCTGCGTATTGCGGTGGGCGCGGCGCTGGGGGCCGTGTATGCGGCGGCTGTGTTTCTGCCTGGTTGCGGGTGGCTGGCGGCGTGGCCATGCAAGCTGGGGTCGGGAGTGCTGATGGTTTTGACTGCGTTTGGCGCGGGTAAGAGGCTGCTCCGGTCCAGCGTGCTTTTTTTTGTTGCCTCCGCAGCCCTGGCGGGAGGAATTCTGGCAGTAGAGCTCTTAGGCGGCACCAGCCTGACGGTGGCCAACGGGGTATTCTACAGCTATATGGATCTGCGGCTTTTGCTGCTGCTGTTCATCCTGTGTTATTTTATTCTCTCCCTGTTCTTCCAGGGGATGGGCAGGCATGGAAGACGTGAACTGACCGACATCCAGATTATATTCGAAGGCGAACAGATTAGTTTGACAGCTCTGATTGATTCTGGACACACACTAACTGACCCGGCAACGAACCGCCCGGTGACCGTTGTGGACTGTGGCTGTTTTTCTAAGCTGCTCCCCTCTGAGGTCCGGGCAGACGAGCCCGTGGAATCGCTGAGGCGCTGCCAGAATTTCGGCATCAAGGGAGCGCGGCTGATTCCTTACCGGGCGGTGGGAGTGGAGTGCGGCATGTTGCTGGCGCTGAAAGTAGATCAGATCCGTGTGGGGGGAAGGGCGCAGAGAAGTGTGCTGGTGGCCCTATCTCCCACGCCGGTGGGAGATGGGGAAGGCTACCAGGCGCTGGTTGCCCCTGCGCTTGGTGGGGAGGAATCGGAGCGCTCCAGTGCGTGAGAGATTGCCGAATATGTCTGGATTTTAAGAATTGGGATTACAGCATGGACAGTTGGCGGAATGGAGGAACGATATGGTCATCACAGGGAAACTGTACCTAGGAGTGCGCAGGTTACTTTCCGCGCTGGGCATTGCTCTTCCCGGAACGATTTACTATATCGGCGGTAGCGACACCCTGCCCCCGCCGCTCCCCCGCCAAGAGGAGGCAGAGCTGCTCCAAAAGCTGGAGCAGGGGGAGCGGGACGGACCGGCCCGGGCCAAGCTCATCGAGCACAACCTGCGCCTGGTGGTGTACATTGCCCGCCGGTTTGAGAATACGGGGGTGGGGATTGAGGACCTGATCTCCATCGGCACCATTGGTCTGATCAAGGCGGTGGAGACCTATCAGCCGGCCAAGAATATCAAACTGGCCACCTATGCCTCCCGGTGCATTGAAAACGAGATCCTCATGTACCTGCGCAAGAACGCCAACCGCCGGGGGGAGGTCTCCCTGGACGAACCGTTGAACACCGACTGGGACGGCAACGAGCTGCTGCTGTCTGACGTGCTGGGTACGGAGAGTGACGTGATTGAAAAGCCCTTGGAGGATGATGTGGACCGAGATCTGCTGCTGCGGGCAGTGGCACAACTGCCCCAGCGGGAGCGGACTATCATCACCATGCGCTTCGGCCTGGGCGGCGGCCGGGAGCGGACCCAGAAGGAAGTGGCTGACCTGCTGGGCATCTCCCAATCCTATATTTCTCGGCTGGAGAAGCGGATTATCCACCGGCTCAAGCGAGAGATCCTGCAAATGATGTAGGGGAAAAGTCCATCGAAAGTGGTCTGACGATAAAAAATAAAGCTCGCCCAGCCATTGTATGAAAGGGTTACCACCGGAAATACTGAATCTATCCGGTTCAGAGCGAGGTGAGGGCGTGCAGGGCAAGGTGGAGATATGCGGCGTCAATACCGCCAAGCTGAAGGTGCTGAAAAGCGAGGAGAGCCTGGAGCTGCTCCGGCGGACCAGGGAGGGCGATCAGCAGGCCCGGGAGGAGCTGATCTCCGGCAACCTCCGGCTGGTCCTTTCCGTGATCCAGAGGTTTTCCGGTCGGGGAGAAAATGTGGATGATCTGTTCCAGGTAGGGTGTATCGGCCTGATCAAGGCCATCGACAACTTTGATGTAAACATGGATGTGCGCTTCTCCACCTATGGGGTACCCATGATCATCGGCGAAATCCGACGCTATCTCCGGGACAACAGCGCCATCCGGGTGTCCCGGTCCATCCGGGATACGGCCTACCGGGTGCTCCAGGCGAAGGAGGCCTATCAGGCGGAGCACCAGCGGGAGCCCACGGTGGACCAGATCGCCCAGCGGCTGGGACTGAAGCGGGAGGACGTGGTCATGGCGCTGGATGCGGTGGTGGAGCCGGTGTCCCTGTTTGAACCCATCTATTCCGACGGGGGAGATACCGTGTGCGTGATGGACCAGGTGCGGGACAAGAAGAACACCGACGAGGCATGGCTGGAGCACATTGCCCTGGAGGATGCCATCTCCAAGCTCAGCCAGCGGGAGCAGCGGATCCTGGCCCTGCGGTTCTTCCAGGGAAAGACCCAGACGGAGGTGTCTGCGGAGGTGGGGATCTCCCAGGCCCAAGTGTCCAGATTAGAGAAAAATGCGCTCAATCAGATCAAAAAGGAATTGTGAGGCGCAACAGTGCCGAAACAAGATAGCCGAGGGACAGATTCAGAGAGAAGCATCCGGCGGGAAGTGGCGACAGAAACCACTTCCCGCCGGATGCATTTGAGAACGGGAAATTATGCTTTTGGGGAAGTGTGACGGGTTGTCCAGGCATGCCGGAGGACGCCGGCTTTTTCCCGGCTTTGCGCCTGCCGGGTCTGCGGCTCTATCTTATCACATTCCGGGCAAAAGACAAACGAAAAATCACATCAGC